>JBQTIS010000343.1:0-18493 GCA_052387895.1 Rhodospirillales bacterium
GCTGCGCGAATCGTATTGGGGCGTGCCGGTCGCAGACGGCGGCGGCAAATACCTGGGCATGGTGACCCTGCGCCGGCTGGCCGATTGCGGCCTCGGCGGCAGCGCCGCCGCGCTGACCACCGTGCCGACGCTGCGCTTCATGCGCAACGGCATCGCTTCCGCCCGGTCGCATTTCCAGGAAATCGCGCATCGCGGCGCGTCCGAGTTCCTGGACCCTGACGTGCAGGCGCTGGACGAGCCGGTGTCCGTGCCCCAGGCGCTGATGCTGGCGTTCCGCGGTCAATTGGCGGCGCCCATCGTCCGCCGGCAGGACGGCCGGTTGATCGGCGTCCTGCGGCTGGACGACCTGCTCCGTGCCATCGTTTCGCCGTCTTAGCCTGGGGGCCGCGGCCGCTTTGGTTTTCGCCGCGCCGGGAACCGCCGGAGCGGCCGAGGAAGGCGCGCGGCTTTCCGGCGCGGACCTTTCGGTGTGGTGGGCGGCGCCGTTCTGCGGCCTGCTGCTGTCGATCGCCTTGCTGCCGCTGCTGACCCCCAGGTTCTTTTACCGGCGCGACAACGAGATCATCGCCGGCTGGGCCGCGCTGGTGGTCGCGCCGCTTTTCCTGGTGGAGGGCGCCGGGGTCGCCGTTTACGAGCTGATCCACGTGATGCTGCTGGACTACGTGCCCTTCATCTGCCTGCTGACCGCGCTCTATACCATCGCCGGCGGGATCAAGCTGAGCGGGCCGATCGGCGGATCGCCGGCCGCGAACGCCACCATGCTGGGCGCCGGAACGCTGCTGGCGGGCTGGATCGGCACCACCGGCGCGTCGATGCTGCTGGTGCGCTCGGTCATCGCCGCCAACAAGGAGCGGCGATACAACGTCCACGTGCTGATCTTCTTCATCTTCCTGGTGTCGAACATCGGCGGCGCGCTGTCGCCGCTGGGCGATCCGCCGCTGTTCCTGGGCTTCCTGCGCGGCGTCGAGTTCTTCTGGCCGCTGAAATACCTGGCCGCGCCCACGGTGGTTGTGACGATCCTGCTGCTGGCCACGTTTTGGGCGCTGGATCGGGAGCTCTATCGCCGCGAACGCCCGGCGGTGATCAAGCGCGTGGACCGCATGGTGGCGGAAGAGCCGCGGCGGCTGCGGGTGCAGGGCAAGGCGAACTTCGCGCTGATGTGCCTGGTGATCCTGGCGGTGATGCTGAGCGGCACGCTGGACCTGGGCGTCGCGTTCACGCTCCGGGGCATCGAGATAACCGGCGAAAGCGTGGCGCGCGACGTTCTGCTGGTCGCGCTGACCTGCGCTTCGCTGCGGCTTACGCCCGAGAAAGTGCGCCAGGCGAACCATTTCACCTGGGCGCCGATGATCGAGGTGGCCAAGGTGTTCGCCGGCATCTTCGTGGCCATGATTCCGCCGCTGGCGATGCTGCGCGCGGGCCGCGAGGGGCCGCTGGCTGGGCTCTTGTTGCATCTGACCCACGAGGGCCAGCCGGTGGACGCGATGTATTTCGTCCTGACCGGCCTGCTGTCGAGCTTCCTCGACAACGCGCCGACCTATCTGGTGTTCTTCAATGCCGCCGGCGGCGACGCCGGCTTGCTGATGGGGCCGCTGGCCAGCACGCTGACGGCGATTTCGGTCGGCGCGGTGTTCATGGGCGCCAACACCTATATCGGCAACGCGCCCAATCTGATGGTCAGGTCGATCGCCGAATCCCAGGGCATAAGGATGCCGAGCTTCCTCGGCTACATGCTGTGGTCGCTGGCGTTCCTCGGCCCGGTGTTCCTGCTGATCGCGCTGCTGTTCTTCTGACCGCCGCGGCCGCGCCTAGAGATAGCGCCACCACACATAGACGTGGCTGATGGCGATCGAGACCAGCATCATCGGAAACGCGTAGTAGGTGTATTCCAGGAAGCGGAAGCGCACGCCGCCGCGCTCGGCCAGCCCCGCCACGGTCAGGTTGGCCGAGGCGCCGACCAGCGTGCCGTTGCCGCCCAAACACGCGCCCAGCGACAGCGACCACCACAGCGGCAGCAGCCCCTCGTCCCCGCCGAACGCCGGCGCCATCGCCTTGATCAGCGGGATCATGGTGGCGACGAACGGGATGTTGTCGATGATCGCCGAGAGCACCGCCGAGGCCCACAGGATCGCCAGCGCGGTGACCGCGAGGTCCCCGCCGGTGGCCTCGAGCAAGAGGCCGGCCAGCCAGGTGAGCAAGCCCGCCACCTCGACCCCGTGCACCACCATGAACAGCCCGACGAAGAAGAAAATCGTGATCCACTCCACCTCGCCGAAGGCGCGCGTCACGTTCTCGGTCTGCTTTTCCGCGTGGTGCGTGTAGTTCTCGAGCAGCATCAGCGCCGCCGCGCCCAGCATGGCGATGGAGCCCGGCTCGAGGTGCAGGGGCTTGGCGAACACGAACACCACGATCACCGCGCCGATCACGGCGCTGGACTGGTACAGCAGCGTCCAGTCGGTGATGGCGTCGCTTTCCTTCATGGCCAGCACCCGGGCCTGGTGCTCGGGCGTGGTGCGCATCTGCCGGCCCCACAGGAAATGGAACATCGCCGCCTGGACCGCCATCACCACGACGATCACGGGCGTAAGGTTGACCACGAAATCGTTGAAGGTGAGCCCGACCATCGAGCCGATCAGGATGTTGGGCGGGTCGCCGATCAGCGTGGCCGTGCCGCCGATGTTCGACGCGAAGATCTCGGCGAACAGGAACGGATAGGGCGGCACTTCGAGCTCGCGCGTGATCGCCAGCGTCACCGGCACGATCAACAGAACGGTGGTGACGTTGTCGAGCAGCGCCGAGACCACGGCCGTGGTGAGTTGCAGCATCAGAAGGATGCCCCAGGGCCGCGCCCTGGCCACCTTGACCGACCAGATGGCGATCGCCTGGAACACGCCGCAGCGCCGCGTGATCGCCACCAGGATCATCATGCCGGTCAAAAGCGCGATGGTGTTGAAGTCGACGCCCTTGACCGCCTCGGCCTGGTCCAGCACGCCGATGACGATCATCACCCCCGCGCCGGCCAGCGCGATGATCGCGCGGGTCAGCCGCTCGGTCATGATCGAGCCGTACACCCCCACCAGGATGGCGGTCGAAACCCACCGCGCGTTCCAGCCGAAGACGACGTTCGGCGCGAATTGGCCGGCCTGATGCATCGCTTCCCCCGAGCGGATGCCGACGCGGTCGGCCCGCCCGGCGCTTCCCCTGCCAGCGTCTATGCGGGAAACCCCCCGGGCGCGTCAAGCGATAACGCCGCCCGGGTTCGGCCCTTGAGGGGGGCTCAAATCAATAGTGTCTCCCTCCCCGGTGGTGAGGGGGGGACTCAAGAGAGCGTATCCCCCTGCCACGGAGCGCAAGGGGGACAAAAAGAGTCTTGCCGCTACTCCGCCTTGCGCGCGTAGGCCAGGAACTCTTGGAGCGGCAGGGGCTTGGCGAACAGGCGGCCTTGCGCGTAGCGCACGCCGCGCCGGCGCAGGTATTCGGCCTGGTCCGCGCGCTCCACGCCCTCGGCCACCAGCTCGATCTTGAGCTTGCCGGCGAACTCGATGATCGCGTCCGCCACGTGGGCCGCGCCATCCCTTACGCGAACCGGGCCGCGATGTCACCGCACAGGCGCCTACTCCGCCGCGGCGCGCGCGCCCTGGGCGGGGTGTCCCGGCTCGTTGGCGGCGGCGGCCATGCCGGCGCGCCGCTTGGCGACGTAGCTATAGACCGTCGGCACCACGAACAGCGTGAACAGCGTGCCGACGGTCATGCCCGCCGCGATCACCAGGCCGATGTCGTGCCGGCTGGCCGCGCCCGCGCCCGAGGCGGTCATCAGCGGCGCCACGCCCATCACCATCGCCGCGGTGGTCATCAGGATGGGGCGCAGGCGGATGCCGGCGGCCTTGTGGATCGCGGCGGCGCGGTCGAGCCCCTCTTCCCGTTGCAGCTTGTTGGCGAACTCGACCATCAGGATGCCGTGCTTGGAGATCAGCCCGATCAGCGTCACCAGGCCCACCTGGGTGAAGATGTTGACGGTGGCGAGGCCGAGGTTGAGCGGGATCAGCGCGCCGCAGATCGACATCGGCACCGACACCAGGATGATCAGCGGGTCGCGGAAGCTCTCGAACTGCGCGGCCAGCACCAGGTAGATCACCACGATGGCGAAGGCGAACGCCATCAGCAGCGTGTTGCCCTCCTTCACCAGCTGGCGCAGCTCGCCCTGGTAGTCGACCTGGAAGCCCTGGGGCAGGATCTCCTTGGCCTTGGCGTTGAGCCATTCCAGCGCCGTGCCCAGCGAGGTGCCGGGAATCGGGATCGCCGACAGCGTGCCGGAATTGAGCTGGTTGAATTGGGTCAGCTGGTTGGCCGCCACCGCCGGTTCGAGCGTCACGAACGAGCTCAAGGGCACCATGCCGCCGCCGGCGGTCTTGACGTAGAGCCGGTCGATCGAGGCGGGGTCGAGGCGGAAGCCGCGCGCGAGCTGCGGGATCACCTTGTAGCTGCGCCCTTCGATGTCGAAGCGGTTGACGTAGTCGCCGCCCAGCATGCCGGCGAGCGCGCTGCCGACGTTCTCCATGCCCACGCCCAGGGCCGCGGCCTTGTTGCGGTCGATGCGGACCGTCATCTCGGCCTTGTTGAACTTGAGGTCCGTGTCGGCGACGATGAACAGCCCGCTGCGCCGCGCCTCCTGCATCAGCCGCTCCAGCGCCCCGGCCACGGCGCGGTGGTCGGCGGTGGACGAGATCACGAACTGCACCGGCAGGCCGCCCGAGGAGCCCGGCAGGGTGGGCAGCGCGAAGGCGAAGGCCTGCACGCCCGGCAGTTTGAACAACCCTTGCTGCACGTCCATCTGCACCCGCTTTTGCGAGCGCGCGCGCTCGTCCCACGGCTTCAGCAACAGGCCGCCGATCGCGTTGTTCGGCTTGCCCAGGCCGTTGATGACGAAATAGTCCTCGCGCTCGGGGATCGGGGCGAAGATGCCGTCGAACTCGCGGGTGTAGGCCGTCAGGTAGTCGAAGTTGGCGGATTCGGGTGCAGTGGCGGTGACGAACACGATGCCCTGGTCCTCTTCCGGCGCCAGCTCCTTGAACGACTTGAAATAGAGATAGGGGCAGCTCGCCAACACCACGCCCGCCACCAGCAGCACGACCGGCCGGTAGGCCAGCGTCGCGGCCAGCCTGCGCTCGTAGAAGCGCTGCGTGGCGGCGAAGGCGCGGTCGAGCAGCCGCACGAAGCGCCCCTCGGACTGCGCCGGGGTCAGCAGCCGCGAGCACATCATGGGCGAAAGCGTCAGCGCCACCACGCCCGAGACGATCACCGCGCCCGCCAGGGCAAAGGCGAATTCCTTGAACAGCGCGCCAGTGAGGCCGGTGGTGAAGCCGATCGGCGCGTACACCGCCGCCAGCGTGACGGTCATCGCCACCACCGGCAAGGCGATCTCGCGCGCGCCCCGCAGCGACGCCTCCATCGGCGCCACGCCCTTTTCGATGTGGCGGTGGATGTTCTCGACCACGACGATGGCGTCGTCGACCACCAGGCCGATCGCCAGCACCATGGCCAGGAGCGTCAGCAGGTTCAGGGAATACCCCAGCGCCAGCAGCAGGCCGCACACGCCGACCAGCGACAGCGGAATGGTGACCAGCGGTATCGCGACCGAGCGCAGCGCGCCCAGGAACAGGAAGATCACCACCACGACGATCAGCGCCGCCTCGACGATCGTAACCAGCACCTCCTTGATCGAGGCGCGGATATAGCGCGTGGAATCGTAGGCGACCTTGGCCTTGAGGCCGGCCGGCAGGTTGGCCTGGATCTCGGGCAACAGCGCCAGCACGCCGTCGATCGCGGTCAGCGGATTGGCCTCGGGCGTGCCCTGGATGCCGATGGCCACGGCCTTCTGCCCGTCGAACACCACCGAGGTGTCGAGGTTCTCGACGCCGAGCTCGACCGTGGCCACGTCGTGCAGGCGAATCAGCTTGGCGCCGTCGCTGCGCACCACCATCCGGGCGAAGGCCTGGGGGTCGCTGAGGCCGGTCTTGGCGTTCAGGTTGACGACGTCGAAATAGCCTTTGGTCTGGCCGGGCGCGGACTGGAAGTTGTTGCGCCGGATCGCGGCCGCGAGGTCCGCCGCCGCGACGCCGAGCGCGGCCATGCGCATCGGGTCGATCCACACGCGCATGGCGAAGCTCTGCTGGCCGAAGATGCGCGCGCGCGCCACGCCATCTACGGTGGCGAGCTTGGGCTGCACCACGCGCGTGAGGTAGTCGGTGATCTGCGCGGGGTTCATGGTCTCGCTGTAGAAGCTGATGTACAGCAGGTCGATGGTGCGCGCGGCCGATTTGGTGATGACGGGGTCCTGCACCTCGTGCGGCAGCGTGCTGCGGGTCTGCGCCACCTTGGCCATGACCTCGGTCATCGCCACGTTGGGGTCGGCGCCGAGCCGCATGAAGGCGACGATGGTGCTGAGCCCCGTGGTGGAGCTGCCGGTGATGAAGTCGATGCCCGCGGCGCCGGCGATCGACTGCTGCAAGGGCACGGTGACGAAGCCCTGCATCAAGTCGGCGGTGGCGCCGGGGTACGAGGTCTCGACCGTGATCTGCGTGTCCTCGATCTTGGGATACTGGCGGATCGGCAGGTTGAAGATCGACTGCAAGCCGACCAGCAGGATCAGCAGGCTCACCACCGCCGACAGCACCGGCCGGCGGATGAACAGCGCGGTCAGGTTGGCGTTCATCTGAGCGCCTGCGACGGGTCGGGCCGCAGCGCGATGGCGTTGTCGACCAGCACCGGCGCGTTGTTCTGGAGCTTGAGCTGCCCTGCGACCACGACCTCCTCGCCCGCCCTGAGGCCCTTCAGCACCGCCACCCGGTCGCCTTCCTGCTCGCCGAGGGTGACCGCGCGGCGCTCGGCCCGGCGCACGGGCTTGCCCTGGGCGTCGGTCGAGGCGCCGACGACGAACACCGAGTCGCCGTACAGGCTCAAGTCCACCGCCGCCTTGGGCACCGCGACGATGTCGTCGACGATGCCGAGCATGACCGAGGCGTTGGCGAACATGCCGGGCTTCAGAAGCAGGCCGGGGTTGTCGACCGTGGCCTGCGCCAGCACCGTGCGGTTCGCCTGGTCGAGTTGCGGGTCGATAGTGGTGATGCGCCCCTGGAACTCGCGGTCCCGGAACGCGTCCACCGTCACGATCACCGTCTGCCCCAGCTTGGCGTCGGCCAGGCGCCGCTCCGGCAGGATCAGGTTGGCGTAGAGCGCGTCGAGCGACTGCAAACCCACCAGCTTGGCGCCGGGGCCCACGAACTGGACGAGGTTGACTTCGCGCACGCCGAGCACGCCGGCGAACGGCGCGCGGATCGTCTTCTGGTCGATCAGCGCCTTGACGCGGGCGATGTCGGCCTCGGCCTGCTCGAGCGTCGCCTTGGCCTGGTCGACCGTGGCCTGAGACGAGAACTGCTTTTCGCTCAACTGGCGCTGGCGGTCGAAGGTGAGCCTGGCCAGGTGCCGCGCCGCCTCGAGGCGCTTGAGGTCCGCGCGCTCGACCGCGTCGTCCAGCCGCACCAGGACGTCGCCCCGGTTCACGCGCTGGCCCGGCTCGAACGCGATTTCGGTGACGATGCCGCTGACCTGCGGCGCGACGCCGACGCTCTGGATCGCCTGGAGCGTGCCGACGGCGTCGATCCGCCGCGTCCACTGGTCCAGCGTCGCCGGCGCGGTGGAGACCACGGCCGGCGGCGGCTCCTTGGGCGCGAAAGCCCGCTTGATCGCCTGGTCGCGGAACATGTTGAAGCCGACGATGCCGCCGAACACGACGGCGAGCGCGAGCGCGGCGACAGCGAAACGCTTGATCACGGCCCGGCCCCGTACACCTTGAGGAACGTGCGCACCACGCGCTCGGCGGCGCGCGTCAGCTCCTCCGCCGTCGGCTGGCCGGCCACGCCCAGAACGCAGGGCAGGTGGAACTTGCCGTGCAGCATGCCCAGGAACTCCTGGGCGGCGGCCAGCGTGTCGTCGACCGCGAGGCGGCCCTTGCCGGCCTGGGCTTCGAGGATCGCGGCCAGGCGCTGCGTCACCCTGCGCGGACCCTGTTCGAAGAAGATGCGGCCGAGCTCG
The DNA here is from genome assembly GCA_052387895.1 of Rhodospirillales bacterium. Classification (GTDB taxonomy): domain Bacteria; phylum Pseudomonadota; class Alphaproteobacteria; order JAEULC01; family JAEULC01; genus JAEULC01. Next base: position 8,092 of record JBQTIS010000343.1, read on the forward strand.
GGGTTGCGCGGCGCCTCGGCCACGACGATGCGGTAGATGCCCTGCGCCTCGGGCGACAGAATCATCTGGATGAAGTGCCGGGCGAAGCGGTTGAGCGCGTCCTCGACCCCCAGGGCCTCGGCGTCCTGCAACTCGACCGAGCGGTAGATCAGCGCCACGCGGGCGTTGACGATGCCGGCGAACAGCTCCTGCTTGTTCTTGGCGTGGGCATATACCGTGGCCTTGGACACGCCGGCCTCGCGGGCGATCGCGTCCATGGTGGTGGCCTCGAAACCCTGGCGCAGGAACAGCCGGCCGGCCGCCTCGAGGATCTGCCGGCGCTTCTGCTCGGAGAAGCGCGTCAGACCGCCGGCATCGTCGCCCGGCGGCGGATGATTGTGCGTATGCAGCATTGAACTGAACCGTATAGTTCAGATACTTGAATAAGCCGAACGTACTCGCGTGTCAACTTCTGGATATTTTATTTTTTAATTCAATTGCTTACTGGATTCTAGCATACCGTCCCATACCGCTCCTTGCACACGCGCAAGACCTCGTCGGGGTCGCGTTTCCACCAGTTCCGGGCGGAGAAGATTTCGGCCTCGACGTGGCCCTCGTAGCCCGCCCGCTCGACCCAGGAGCGGATCAGCCTGAGGTCGATCACCCCGTCGCCCATCATTCCCCGGTCGAGCAGAAGGTCGGTCGTGGGCACCAGCCAGTCGCAGACATGGAAGCCCATGATCCGCCCGGCCGCGCGGCCGGCCCTGGCGATCTCGGTTTCCAGCGCCGGGTCCCACCAGAGGTGATACACGTCCACCGCCACGCCCAGGCCCGCATCGGCGCCCGGCGCCAGCTTGTCGCACAGATCGTTGGCCGCCCCGAGGGTGTTCACGCAGGCGCGGTCGGCGGCGTACATCGGGTGCAGCGGCTCGATCGCCAGGGCCACGCCGGCGGGCCGCGCGTATTCCAGCAACGCCGCGATGCCGTCTTCCACCTGCGCCCGCGCCCCGGCCAGATCCTTCGAGCCCGGGGGCAGGCCGCCCACGACCAGGATCAGGCAGCGCGCGCTTAACCGCGCCGCCTCGTCCACCGCGCGGAAGTTGTCCTCCAGCGCCTTTCGCCGGCCGGCTTCGTCGGCGGCCGGAAACATGCCGCCGCGGCAATGCCCGGCGACCGCGAGCCCCGCGTCCCCGACCAGCCGCGCGGCCCTTTCCAATCCGATCTCCGCCACCTTGTCGCGCCAGGTGGCGATGGCCCGGATGCCGTGGCGCGCGCAGCCCTCGACCAGCTGCTTCAGGGTCCATTGCTCGCGCACCGTGGCGGCGTTGATCGCCAGCAGCTCGGGATGCGCGGCTAGATCGCGCATCGGATAACCGCGACCGGCAATAGCATCGGCCTCCCACCCTACCCCTCCCCCACTCCGCGCGACCATCGTCGCGCGTGGGGGGAGGGGACTCTACATTAGACGAGTCCCCCCTCCCACCGACCGATGGCGACAGCCATCGGGCGAGGCGGGAGGGGGATAGGGGGAGGGGGGCGTGCGCGCGCGCATGCCCGATCAAACGTCCAGCTTCGGCACGTCGATCCAGCGGCGCTCGCGCCAGCTTTGCAACGCCAGCTCGGCCAGCTGCACCCCCCGGGCGCCCTCGGCCAGGGTCCACTTGAACGGCGCGTCCTCGCAGACGTGGCGGATGAACAGCTCCCATTCCGCCTTGAAGCCGTTGTCGTAAGGCCGGTTGTCCGGCACTTCCTGCCAGCCCGCGTAGAAATCGACCGGCTGCGCGACGTCGGGGTTCCACACCGGCCGGGGGGTGTTGACGCGCGACTGGGTGCGGCAGGCCTGCAAGCCCGCGACCGCCGAGCCCAGCGTGCCGTCGACGTGCAGGGTCAGCAGATCGTCGCGCCGCACGCGCGTGCCCCACGAGCAGCCGATCTGCGCGATCGCGCCGCCGGCCAACTCCAGCGTGGCGTAGAACACGTCGTCGGCGTCGGCCCGGTATTTCATCCCGGCCTCGTCCCAGCGCTCGGGGATCAGCGTCGCGCCCAGGCAGCTCACCGCCCTCGGCTCGCCGAACAGGTTGTCCAGCACGTAGCGCCAGTGGCACATCATGTCGAGGATCAGCCCGCCGCCGTCGGCCCGGCGGTAGTTCCAGGACGGGCGCTGCGCCTGTTGCCAGTCGCCCTCGAACACCCAGTAGCCGAAATCGAACTTGACCGTCAGCACGCGGCCGAAGAAGCCAGAGTCCTTGAGCATCTTCAGCTTCATCAGGCCGGGCAGGAACAGCTTGTCCTGCACCACCCCGTGCTTGACGCCCGCGGCCCTGGCCTTCTTGGCGATCGCCACGGCCTTGTGCAGGTTGTCGGCCACCGGCTTTTCGCAATAGACGTGCTTGCCCGCGTCGATGGCGCGGCCCAGAAGCTCGGCGCGCAGCTGGGTCGAGGCCGCGTCGAAGAACACCGCGTCGTTCCGGTCGGCCAGCGCCTGGTCCAAATCGGTCGTGAAACGGGCGATCCCGTGCGCCTTGGCCAGGCGCTGGAGCTTGTCGCGGTCGCGGCCGACCAGGATCGGGTCGGGCATCGCCCGGTCGCCGTTGGCGAGCGCCACGCCGCCCTGGGCGCAGATCGCCAGGATCGAGCGCGCGAGGTGCTGGTTGGTCCCCATCCGCCCGGTGACGCCGTTCATGATGATGCCGAGCCGCCGTTCCGCCATGCCGCGATTCCTTTATCTTGCTACGAGCGCCAGCGCGTTTGTTCGGTCAGGCGCGCCAGCGCGCCAGGTTCGCCCGCACGAAATCGTCGTCGGTGAATTCGGGATAGAGCGCGTAGAGCCGGTCGATGCCGGCTTCCTGGCCGGGGCTGAGCTTCTCGTCGGGATCGAGGCACAGATTGGTCGCCATCAGCCCCTGGCGGCGCAGCACCTCGTGGCAGCCCGGTATGCAGCCCTTGAAGTCGTGCTCGACGTCGAAGATCGCGGCGTTGCAGTCCGTGACGAAGCTGTCGAGCTTCAACAGGTCCCGGGGCGCCGACGCGCCATTGGCGGCCGCCTTGAGCCGCTCCAGCAGCGCCGCCGCCGGCTTGGTCCACACGCTCCAATGGCCGAGCAGCCCGCCCCGGAAGCGCAGCGTCACCTCGCGGTTGCCGAGCCTGACCGCGACCGGCGCCAGCAGGTCGAGCACGATGTGGTCGTCGTTGCCGGTATAGAGCGTGACGCGCTCCTCGGCGCCGGCCTGGGCCACTCCATAGGCCACGTCCAGCGTGCGGTAGCGGTTGAACGGCGCCACCTTGATGGCGATCACGTTGTCGATCGCGGCGAAGCGGGCCCAGAACCGGCGCGACAGCGCGATGCCGCCCACCGCCGGCTGCAGGTAGAAGCCGACCAGCGGCATTTCCCGGGCGACCGCGGCGCAGTGCCCGACCAGCTCGTCCTCGCCGGCGCCCTTCATCGCGCCGAGCGACAGCAGCGCGGCGTGGTAGCCCAGCGCCCGCGCCACGCGCGCCTCGTCCAGCGCCTGCGTCGTGCGGCCCATCACGCCCGCGATCAGGATCAGCGCGCGCCCGCTCCATTGCCGCGCGGTTTCCGCCGCCAGCTCCAGCACCGGCCGGTAGAGCCCCGCCTCGCGGATCGCGAACTGGGTGGCATGCACGCCGACCGCGAGCCCGCCCGCGCCCGCGTCGATGTAGTAGCGGCTGAGCGCCCGCTGCGAGGCGCGGTCGAAGCGCCGCTCCTGGTCGAGCGCGAGCGGATGCGCCGGAACGACCGCGCCCCGGCGCAGCGTCTCCAGCGCCGCCGGGTCGATCGCGCTCCAGTGCAGGCCGGCTTCGGTCATCCCCGCCCCTTTAGGTAACCAAACGGTTACCAGCGTGGGACAACGCGCCGTGAATTGTCAACACGCCGCGATTCCCGCTCGTCATGCCCGGGCTTGTCCCACGGCTGTCCGGTTAAGCATTCGATGTTCTCCATGGAAGAAGTCGTCATCGCCGGGCTTGTCCCGGCGATCCACGTCGTCAGGCCGCGATGGCCTTTCCGAACCAAGACTCGCCCCTCTTGCCCGCGACTTGCCGCTGCCGCGACGTGGATGCGCGGGACAACCCCCGGATCAAGTCCGGGGGCGCGCATGACGATCGTGGGGCGGGCGATTCCGAGTCCTTCACGTGGCCCGGCGCCCCATCACCGCGTCTGCATTGGGGTTCGTGGAACAAGCCGGAACGTCAACCGGACAGCCGCGGGCTTGACCCGGCCATCCACCCTCGGCAGGCGAACGGCCGACGTGGATGGCCGCGACGAGCGCGGCCATGACGGAATTGGACGCAGACGCCGGCGCGCATCACGCCCTGAGGTACCCCAGGATCACGTCGGTGACGTGCTTCATGCGGCTGTCCAGCGCCGGGCGCCCGAGCAGGTCGCGCGCGAAGATGGTGGACAGGGTGTGCACGTTGGAGAAGTAGAAATAGCACACGCCCGCGACCGAGATGTAGAGCTGCAACGGATCGACTCCGGCGCGGAACACGCCCTGTTTTCGCCCGCGCGCCAGGATGTCGTCCAGCGCCGCGATCACGGGGCTGTTGATCTCCTTCACGCGGGTGGAGCGGCGGATGTGCCGGGCGCGGTGCAGGTTCTCGCTGTTGAGCAGGGTCACGAAATGCGGATGGTCGAGGAAGTAGCGGAACGTGAAGCGCACCAGCTTGCGCATGGCCGCGACCGGCGGCAGGGCTTCCAAGCGCAGCCGCTCCTCGCGGTGGCGGATATGGGCGTAGGTGCGCTCCATCACCGCCAGGAACAGCCCCTCCTTGTTGCCGAAGTAGTGGTACAGCATGCGCTTGTTGGCGCCGGCGCGCCGCGCGATGGCGTCGACCCGCGCCCCGCCCAGGCCGCGCGCCGCGAACTCGGCCGTCGCCGCCTTGAGGATGCGCTCGCGCGTCAGCGCCGGCGCGCGGGGCCGCCCGTTCGCGGCGCCGTTGGCTGCGCGCTTGCTCACGCCAGCTCCGGCCCGGCCAGGGCGAAGACATGGGCTTCGTCGCCCAGCTCGGGTGCCCGGCCCAGCGCCATGCGCCAGAAGCGCCGCGGCGCCTCGCCGCCGGCGGAGCGGATCCAGGCGATCGTCCCGGCGTGCCGGTCCGGCACGTCGAGAACGAAAGGCGGCGGCATCGATGCCGCGGCGCGCGACGCCAGCGCCAGGGCGCTCGCCTCGTCCCGGGCGACCACCGGGCCGATCTGGGCGGCGAAGCGCCCGTCGCGCCCCAGCACGAAACCCACGGGTTCGCCGCTTCGCGCGGCGACGTGGGCCAGGGCGGGCGCGCGGCCGAGCAAATGCTCGAGAACGTGGCGGCGCTCGAAGCCGCTCAAGCGCCGGTCGAGCGCGGCGAGGGTGTCGAGATCGCCCGGCGCCATCGCCCGGATGTCCGTGCCCTCGGGCGGCGGCGCGGACGAGAGCGCGCGGCCGAGACGCCAGCGCCGAAGCCGGTAAAGCTCGCGGAAGCCCAGCCGGCGATAGATCGGCCGGCCCTGTTCGGTGGCGTCGAGGCCGGCGACGGCGCCCGCCGCGCGCACGCGCGCGATCGCGCCTTTCAGCAGGCGGGCGCCCAGGCCGCGATGGCGCCACGGCCCCGCGGTCAGCACCATGCTGATCCACGCGAGGCGCGCGCCCAGGCCGACGGTGAGCGCGGTGGCGATCCAGCGGCCCTCGGCGTCGGCGAAGCCCCTGCCCTCGCCCGCTTCCAGCATGAAGCGCCAGTCCGCCGCCACCTGGTTCCAGCCCGCCTCGGCCGACAGCGCCACCAGCGCCGCCGCGGCCTGGGGCGGGATCGCGCGCTCGATGAGCCCCTTGGGCGGCCCCTGGGGCGCGGCGGCCGGGGCGGCCCTAGTAGCGGCCATCGCGCACCTCGAAATGCGTCGGCTTGCCGTGGCTGGGCATGGCGCGCGCGACCCAATCCGCGGTCCACTCGATCATGCGCTGGAGCGGCACGGCGGGCGGGCCGAACTCGGCGCGCATGCGCCGCGTGTCGCTGAGCCAGGCCGTGGCGCTTTCCGCGCCCGCGAGGCGCGGCTTCTTGCCCAGCAGCCGGCCGAACTCGCGGGCCAGCCGGCGCAGCTCGACCGTCTCGGGCCCGCTGACGTTGATCGGGCCGGTGGGCGCGGTGGCGTGGGCGAGGCAGCGCAGCGCCGTCGCGTTGGCGTCGCCCTGCCAGATCACGTTGACGTGGCCCATCGCCAGGTCGATCTCCACGCCGTCGCGCACCTTCACGGCCACGTCGTGCAGCACCCCGTAGCGCATGTCGATGGCGTAGTTGAGCCTGACCAGCCGGCCCGGAGTCTTGTGCTTTTCCGACAGGTAGCGCACCGCGCGCTCGCGCCCGACGCAGGACCAGGCATAGTCGCCCGGCGGCGGGTTGAGCGGCGTGTCCTCCGTGGCCCCGCCGCCGCCCACCGGCACGAACGGATAGACGCAGCCGGTGGAGAAGGCGACGAAGCGCGCGCGGCGGAACGTCTCGGCCGCCAGCGCGTAGGCCAGCACGTTGACCGCCCAGGCCGCGGGCTCGTTGCCCGCCGAGCCGAACTTGTAGGCGATCATGCACACCACGTTGGGCGCGCGCGGCAGCGCCTCCATCGCCGCGCGGTCCAAAAGGTCGCAGGCGATGGTCTCGACGCCGGCGCGCTCCAGCCGCCCGCGCACGCCCTTGTCCGAGAACCGCGCCACGCCGATCACGCGCCGTCCCGGCGCGGCGCGGCGCGCCAGCATGGCGAGCGTCGGCCCCATCTTGCCGCCGACGCCGAGGATCAGGATGTCGCCCGGGGTTTCCGCCAGCTCGCGCTTGAGCGCCCGGTGCGGGATGCTGAGGAAATCCTCGAGGTGCTCGACGTCCTCGAAGCGCTTGGGCAGGTCGGCGATCATCGCCGCGCCGCCTTCGCCCTGGCGGGAACGATCCTGGCGCGGGGCGCGGCCGGCATCTCGCGCATCGCCGCGAAATCCATGTCGGCGCCGACCGCGAAGCCGGGACAGCCCAGCGACTTGAGGCTCAAGCGCCCGCGCGCGATCCTGAGCCGCGCCGGCCCGCGCTCCATGAGGTAGAGGTCGGGATGCGCCGCGGCGAAGGCGCGCTGCTCGCGCATCGGCGCGAAGCACATGCCGTCGATGAAGTGATGGCCGTTGCGCTCGACATGCGCGATGCCGAGCAGCGACACCAGCGCCAGGTCCTGCTGCACGCACACCCCGGCCCAGGTGGTCAAATCCTCGCCCGACATGAAGTAGCGCGCGGATTCCCCGCCGTTCGCCCCCCGCCCGCCGTTCAGCCTCGCCACGCGGGCGGCGTTCAGCAGCGACTTGTAGAAGCCCTTGCAGTTCTTGCTCGACACGCCCGAATAGCCGAGCGCGACCGCCCGGGGGAACGAGCCCAGCTCGCCGTCCGACTCGTCGATGATCAAGGGCTTCAGCCGGGCCAGCGCGTCCACCGGGCGCGCCAGCGCCACCGCGCGCTTGATCGGCTGCTCGACGAACAGGATCGAGGCGGCCAGGCGCCGCAGCGCCGAAGTTTCGGTCATCCGGCGCCACAATTCGGCGACGCCGTCGGCGTCGTCGTACTGCTCGTTGCCGTCGAGCGTGGCCTTGTAGTCGCCGATCTCGCGGTCCAGCACCTGGGCGATGCGCGCGAGCCGGTCCAGGTCGGCCGCGAGGTCGCCGCGCACCTTCAGCTTGTAGTAGCGGCCGCGATAGAAGCGCGCGACCTCTTCCAGCGTCTCGGGCAGGCCGTCCCCGACGCGCTGGCCCGGCTTCTGGTCGGACGCGACGATCGGATCGAGCATGCCCACGGTGTGGCGCACCTCGATCGCCGCCCCGGGCCTGAGGCGCTTCAGGAACGCGTCGAGGTCGAAGCCCTGGAGGTCGGGCGTCGCCGCCGCGACCGCCATGCCCGGCAGGTTGGCGCGGATCATCTCGGCGAACGATTTCTTCTGCGCCTGGCCCAGCGCGTCGAGGATGGCGCGGTCGAGAAGCGCGGGCCCGTAGCCCGCCACCAGCGGGTCGAGCCCCAGGGCCGCCCCGCGCTTGAGCTGGTCGTCATAGGTGTCGGCGTAAAGCCCGAAGGCGGTGCTCCAGCCCCTGGCCGTGTAGAGCGCGATCGCGATGTCCAGCGCCTGGCGCAGCTGGTCGAGGTTCTGCGCGTCGCTCAAGCCCGGGTTCTTGTCGAACCACTTGGCCGCGAGCGTCTCGGCCGCCACGCCCTCGGCCACGCGCCCGTCGCTTAAGGCCACGCGCGCGCGGATCACCGCCTGCGAGGCCTCGGTGACGGTGACGACGCCGAACCGGAAGGGCAGGCGCAGCTTCACGTCGCGCTCGAAACGCTCGACCGATTCCAGCTTGACGCGCGGCGCGGCGCTCATTCCAGCGTCTCCAGAAGCCCCTGCACGTAGCCGATGGCGCGCGCGGCGCAGCCGGGCCCGTCCGGCCGGTAGTCGAACGGCTCGATCGCCAGCCAGCCCGCGTAGTTGGCCGCGATCAGCGCCTTCAGCACGGGCGCGAAGCGGTCCTCGCCCTGGCCGGGCCCCCGGCGGTTGCGGTCGTTGAGCTGCACGTGCGCCACCAGCCCCGTGGGCATCCAGCGGCTCACCACGTCGGCCACGGGCGCGGATTCGCTTTCAGCCGCCGCCGCGGTGTCGATCATGGTCCGCAGCGCCGGGCTGTCGATGCGGCGCACCACCGCGGCGGCCTCGTCCAGCGTGTTGATGAAGTCGGTCTCGGCGCGCGCCAGGGGCTCGATGCAATAGACCACGCGCGCCTGGGCCGCGTCCTCGGCGATCGAGGCCCAGGCGGCGACGCCGCGTTCGGCCGCGGCCGCCGGGTCCGACTCGGCGCCGATCCGGCGCTGCGCCGGCGAGCCGTGGACCAGGTAATCGCCGCCGAGCTCGGCGCACAGCCCGATCAGCCGGCGCATCACCTCGACCGTGCGCTCCCACGCCGCCTTGTCGGCGGTGACGATCGAAAGCCCCTCGGGCGCGACCAGGAGCCAGTGCAGGCCGGCGACGGCGAGGCCGGCGTCGGCGGCGGCGCGGCGCAATTCGGCGCGCCGGTCCGCGCCCATGCGATAGGCGTTTTCGCCCAGCGTGAAGGGCGCCAGCTCCAGCCCCTGGTAGCCGAGCTCGGCCGCCAGCGCGCATTGCCGCGGGAAATCGGCCTCGCGGAGCACCTCGTTGCACAGCGCCAGCTTCATCGCCGCCGGGCGCCTCCCCCCGTTCCCCGTCGACCAGCCCGTCCCCGGGTTTCGCTTGACGAGCCCCGGCGCGGGGGGCCAGTCTAGCGCCCAGGCGTGCCAAGTAACCAGTTCGTTACTTAGCACCCGGGGGCACTCTAGGGGAGACGGGGAGGAACCATGAAGAAAATTCCGTGGTCGATGGCGGCTTGCGCCCTGGCGCTGCTGCCGGCGATGCTGCCCGCGGACGCCCAGGCGCAGTATTCGTGGAAGCCGGACCGGCCGGTGACGATCATCGTGCCGTGGGCGGCGGGCGGATCGACCGACCAGATGGCGCGCATCGTGGCCGCCGAGCTGGAGGCGGAGCTCAAGCAGAAATTCGTGGTGGTCAACCAGCCCGGCGCCTCGGGCTCGGTCGGCACCAAGAACGCGCTGGAGGCGGCCAAGGACGGCTATACCTGGGCGGCCGGCGCGGCGGTGGACGTCGGCACCTACAAGGTGCTGGGGCTGCTCGACACCATGCTGCAGGATTGGGAGCTGTTCTTCGCGGTCGGCAACGTGAACGTCATCGCGGTCAATCCCGCGACGCCGTACAAGGACTTCGCGCAGCTTCTGGCGGCGCTGAAGAAGGACGGCGCCAACATCCCGGTCGCCACCGCCGGCCTGTCCTCGGCCGGCCACAACTACATGGAGTCGCTGGTGGCCGTGGACAAGGCGATCAAGTACAAGCACGTCACCTATCCCGGCGGCGCGCCGGCCGTGACCGCGACGGTCGCCGGCGAGACCCAGGTGGTGGCGCAGCTTCTGGTCGAGATGTCCGAGCACCTCAAGGCCAAGCGGCTGATCCCGCTGGCGGCGCAGACCGAGAAGCCGGTCAAGCTCGCGGGCTTCGGCGAGATACCGCCGGTGACCAAGTGGCTGCCCAAGGTGCCGGCGCCGATCAACTATTTCGGCATCTGGGTGCCGAAGGCCGCGCCCAAGAACGTGGTCGAGACCATGCAGGCGGCGTGGAAGAACAAGATCGCCAAGTCGGCGATCCTGCAGAAATACGCCGACGACAAGGCCGCGCTGTACGCGCCGATCGCGGGCAAGCAGGCGCAGGACGAAGCCATGAAGATGGTGCGCTACACCGCGTGGCTATATTTCGACGCCGGCAAGGCCAAGGTCAAGCCCGACGATCTGGGCATCAAGCGCCTGAACTAGCGCATTTTCCGATCAAGTTGCGTCACCCCCTCCCTACCCC
>JBQTIS010000344.1:0-3343 GCA_052387895.1 Rhodospirillales bacterium
GCCCGAGCCAGCCCTGCTGCGCCGCCAGGAAAGACGACACCGCGGTGACGCCGAAGGCGGCGACCGCGCCGTAAACCGCGTCGGCCGCGGCGGCGCCGAGGCCGGCGGAAAATCCGGCCGCGAATCCGCCCTTGAGCGAGCGGCGGATGCACAAGAGCCCGATCGGACCCACCGGCGCGGCGATCGCGAACCCGATGATAAAGCCGCGGAGGAACAGGGGGAGGTCCATGGGCTCTTTCTACCGCTACCGTCGCGCGGCCGACAAAGGCATGGGCGCCTGCTCGCGCGGCCGCCGGCCTTGCCCGGCGCGAGGTTGAGGCAGCCAGGGCCCGCAGGGCGCTGGGAGAAACCTGGGGACAGAATCAAGATTTGGGTGGGCCGGGTCTCATTCCTTCGATATTTTGTGGGCGGTTCCTCGATTGACGGGAACATAAAGAGAACATAGGATACGATTTGATGTTCTCCCTGGCTGAATCAATTCCTAGGAACATTCGACGGCTTTGGGAGGTCCATGAGTGGCGCCACGCTGGCGCAATCCTTGCCAACCAATTCCCCGACGAATGGGACGACATACTAAATGTGATGTGCACGTTCGCGTTGACGAAATCGGACATCGCGGTCGGCGGCGGCAACAAGTCGAAGGTGTCGCGAAAGATCGAAAGCGTTCTGTTCGAACGCGGGTGGACGGAGAAAAGCTTCGACACAAATATCGTTGTCGATGGTGAACCCCATCCGTCGCCTACACACTCCATCGACTGTTTCAAGAACAGGATCGGATTGGAGATCGAGTGGAACAACAAAGACCCGTTTTATGATCGTGACCTGAACAATTTTCGCCTGCTGCATCAGCTCGACATCATGAGTGTTGGAGTGATCGTGACGCGATCCACGGAGCTGCAGGACATATTCGACAAGCTTGGCCGCGGCAGTTCCTACGGTGCATCGACCACACATATCTCGAAGCTGCTGCCCAAGATCGAAGGCGGCGGCGCTGGCGGGTGTCCAATATTGGTGCTCGGTATCACCAAGAAACTCTATCGAGAGGACTGAAACGGATGAGCCCGGTAGTTTCCTCCCTCGTCTCGCACGTCAAGGAAAGGCAGTACGGCACCATCTTCGCCGATCCGCCGTGGAAGTTCAGCAACTCGACCGGCAAGATGGCGCCCGAGCACAAGCGGCTGCGCCGGTACAGCACGATGGAGTTCGACGCGATAAAGGCGCTGCCGATCGCCCGGCTCGCCGCGCCGGTCAGCCATCTCTATCTCTGGATTCCGAACGCGTTGTTGCGCGAAGGCCTGGAAGTCATGGAAGCTTGGGGCTTCCGGTACAAGACCAACCTGGTCTGGTACAAGATTCGGAAGGATGGCGGCCCCGACGGGCGCGGCGTCGGGTTCTATTTCCGCAACGTGACCGAGCTTCTGCTGTTCGGCGTCCGCGGCAAGAACGCGCGCACCTTGCAGGCCGGCAGGCGGCAGGTGAACCTGCTCGCCACGCGCAAGCGCGAGCATTCGCGCAAGCCCGACGAGATTTACGACATCATCGAGGCGTGCAGCCCTGGCCCGCGCCTGGAGCTGTTCGCGCGCCACCACCGGCCGGGCTGGGACCAATGGGGCGACGAGCACAGCCAGATTCACGGGGCCGAGATAGTTCAAAAACGCGTTACCCGCCGACGCGCGCCATCGCGCGAGCAGCAGGTGCTGTTCCCCTAGCCCTCTTTGCGACGCTATCCATCGCTTGGCTACGGGCAAGCGAGCCTTTCGACAAGCTCGGGACGCGCCGACCCTTCGCATCCCTCTCTTTCTTCCGGGGCGAGGGGTGGGACAGCGAGCCACGCAGCGCCGCGGGGCGGTGACTTTCCTCTCCCGCCTCCCCATATGACTGGCATGCCCGTCCGTCGTATTCTCACGGCATGAATCCTCCGCGCCTCGCCCCCTCCCCCTGTCCCGCTCCCGCTCGGCGCGACGGCAGCCGTCGCGCCTGGGGAAGGGGGGGCAAGAACAGGGCGCCATGACCCCGCCGCATCCGCTTCAGCCCGGCCGCGGGCCCGAGGGCCAACGCCCGGCCGGCTCCACCGCGTTCCAGCTCGGCGCGATCAAGACGCTGCTGCCGCATCTCTGGCCGCGCGGCAACGTGGAACTGCGCGTGCGCGTGGTGCTGGCGCTCGGCTGCCTGGCCACCGCCAAGCTCGCCAATCTGTGGGTCCCGATCTTCTACAAATACGCGATCGACAGCCTGACGCCGGAGCGCCAGATAGGATTGGCCGCCGCCGCCGTGGCGCTGCCCGTCGGCATGATCCTGGCCTATGGTCTCGCGCGCGTGCTGGCGCAATCGTTCGCCGAACTGCGCGACTACGTGTTCGCCAAGGTCCAGGCCCGCGCCATCCGCACCGTGGCCTTGAGCGTGTTCCGCCACCTGCACGCGCTCAGCCTGCGATACCACCTGGAGCGCCAGACCGGGGGCCTCTCGCGCGCGATCGAGCGCGGCGCCAACGGCATCGACAATCTGTTGAGCTTCACGCTGTTCAACATCGCCCCCACGCTCTTGGAAATCCTGCTGGTGTGCGGCGTGCTGTGGGGCTTGTACGATTTCAGCTTCGCCGCCGTCACCTTCATCACCATCGCCGCCTACATCGCCTACACCCTCGGCGTCACGGAATGGCGCATCAAGTTCCGCCGCGCCATGAACGAAAGCGACAGCGAGGCCAACACCAAGGCGATCGACTCGCTGCTCAACTACGAGACGGTCAAGTATTTCGGCAACGAGGAGCACGAGGCGCGGCGCTACGACGCCTCGCTGGTGAAGTACGAGCGCGCCTCGGTCAAAAGCCACACCACGCTGTCGCTCTTGAACATCGGCCAGGGCGCGATCATCGCCGTGGGCGTGACGCTGGTGATGCTGATGGCGGGCCAGGGCGTGGTCGCCGGCCGCCTGTCCGCCCGCGACTTCGTGCTGGTCAACACCTACCTGATCCAGCTCTACCTGCCGCTCAACTTCCTCGGCATGGTCTATCGCGAGATCAAGCAGTCGCTGATCGACATGGAGGCGATGTTCCGGCTGTTGGACGTCAGGCAGGAGGTGGCCGACAAGCCGGGCGCGCCGGCCCTGGCGCCCGGCGGCGGGGCGGTCGCGTTCGAGAACGTCTCGTTCCGCTACGATGCGCGCCGGCCGATCCTGAAGGACGTGTCGTTCGCCGTGGCGCCGGGCAAGAGCGTCGCCATCGTCGGCCCCTCGGGCTCGGGCAAGTCCACCATCGCGCGCCTGCTGTTCCGCTTCTACGACGCGACTGGCGGGCGCATCCTCATAGACGGCACGGAGATCACTGCGGTGACGCAGGACAGCTTGC
>JBQTIS010000345.1:0-3185 GCA_052387895.1 Rhodospirillales bacterium
GATGGCCCTGGTCGGGCTGGGCTTCCGCGCGCTGTCGATGGCCCCGCCTTGCGTGGGGCCGGTCAAGGCCATGGTCCGGGGCCTGGATGTCGGGCGTTTGAGCGAATTCGTGCGCGGCCTGACCCGCCTGCCCGCGCACAGCGTGCGCGAGGCGATGCGCGCCTTCGCGCGCGACCACGATGTGGCGGTGTGAACGAGGTTTCCCGTTGCCCCGGCCGGCGCATTCCGCTAATAGATTCGAATCAGTGGCGATAGCGCGCGCCAAGCGAATCAAGGCGTTGGCCGCGACCCCGGGACGACTGGGCCGAAAATCCAGCTGGGCCGAAAATCCATAGGCGATGTGGTCGGGTAAGGAGCAGAAGGACTCTCCGGGCCGGCGGGCCGAGGACAGGACCGCCGACAGCGCCCTTGCGCACGACCAGTCCGCGCCCGCGCAGCCCCGCCATGTCGGAACCCTGCTGCGCCGCTCCCGCGAGGCCCAGAACGAGGATTTGCGCGTCGCCGCCGCGCACTTGCGCATCCGCGACGGCTATCTGCGCGCGATCGAGGACGGCCGCTTCGACGAGCTGCCGAGCGGCGCCTACGCCCTGGGCTTCGTGCGCGCCTATGCCATCCACCTGGGCCTGGACGGCGACAAGCTGGTGCGGCGCTTCAAGGACGAGCAGGGCGGCGGCGTGCGCATGCCCGATCTGGTGATCCCCGAGCCGCGGCCCGAGGGCCGCGTGCCCGGCGGGGCGCTGGTGATGGCCTCGCTGCTGCTGGCCGCCGGCGCCTATGGCGGCTGGTACTACGTCAGCAGCCAGAGCCGCGTGGCCGAGGCGCCCGCGGTCGACGATCCGCCCCGCGCGGTCGCCGCCACCCCGGCCCGGCCGCAGCAGGCGCCCATGGCGACGCCGGGGGCCGTGCCCGCCACCGGCGGGATCGACACCTCGATCGCCGCCGCCCCGCGCGGCGCGGCGCCCGCGACCTCGCCCGCGGCGATTCCGGCGCCCGCGGCGATTCCGGCGCCGGCCCCGGCCGCCGGCTCTGCCCTGGCCGTCCGGACCATGGAAAAATTGCAGGAAGCCGCGATCAAGCCCCCGGACCCGGCCGAGACCGAATCCGCCGACCTGACGCCCGCGCCCGAACCGCTGAACCCCGCGGCCCGGCCGCCCGAGACCGTGGCCCTGGCCGCGCGTCCCGCCGCCGCGCCCGACCAGCCCCTGCCGCGCCCGCCGATCAGCGCCAGCGCCGCCAGCGCCGCCACCATCGACAGCCCCGCCCCGCCGCCCAGGCCGAGGGCGCGCGTGGTGATCCGCGCCTTGGCCGACAGCTGGCTTCAGATCGGCGACGGCCGCGGCCCGTCGGTGTTCGCCCAGGTCTTGCGCGCCGGCGACAGCTTCACCGTGCCCGACCGCCCGGGCCTGCGCTTCGACACCGGCAACGCCGGGGGCCTGGAGATCACGGTCGACGGCCAGACCTTGCCGCCGCTCGGCCCCAGCGGGGCCGTGCGCCGCAGCATCCCGCTCGACGCCGACAAGCTCGTCGCCGGCGCCGCCGCCAACCACTAGCCTTCCTGGAGACCCGAGCGATGGCCGGTCTTCAGCCGGTGCGCGGCACCCACGACCTGTTCCCTGCCGACATGCGCCGCCACCGCATGGTGGTCGACGTCGCGCGCGGCGTGGCCGAGCGCTACGGCTACGGCGAGATCGCCACGCCGATCTTCGAGTTCTCGGAGGTGTTCAAGCGCACCCTCGGCGACACCTCGGACATCGTCACCAAGGAGATGTACAGCTTCACCGACCGCGGCGGCGACGAGCTGACGCTGAGGCCCGAATACACCGCCGGCATCGCCCGCGCGTTCATTTCGGGCGGCTTGCAGCAGCACTTGCCGCTGAAGGTGTTCTGCCACGGGCCGATGTTCCGCTACGAGCGCCCGCAGAAGGGCCGCCTGCGCCAGTTCCACCAGATCGACGTCGAGCTTCTGGGCGTGGCCGGGCCCCAGGCCGACGTCGAGGTGATCGCGCTGGGCTGGGACATCTTGACGGCCCTCGGCCTGGCGGGGCGCTGCGTGCTGGAGCTGAACACGCTGGGCGACATGGCGAGCCGCGCCGCCTATCGCCGGGTGCTGGTCGAGTACTTGAGCGCGCGCAAGGACAAGCTGAGCAAGGACAGCCTTGAGCGGCTGGAGCGCAATCCCTTGCGCGTTCTCGACAGCAAGGACGAGGGCGACCGTAAGGTGGTGGCGGGGGCGCCGTCGTTCCAAGAGCACCTCAACGCCGACTCGCGGGCGTTCTTCGCCACGGTCAGGGCCGGGCTCGACGCGCTGAACGTCCCCTACGCCTTGAACCCGCGCCTGGTGCGCGGGCTCGACTATTACTGCCATTCCGCCTTCGAGTTCACGACCGCGGATTTGGGCGCGCAAGGCACGGTCATGGGCGGCGGACGCTACGACGGGTTGATCGAGACCATGGGCGGCCCGCCCACGCCGGGCATCGGCTGGGCCGCGGGCATCGAGCGCCTGGCGATGCTGATCGCCGAGCCGCCCGCCCAGGCGCGGCCGCTGGCGATCGTGCCGATGGGCGAAGCGGCCGAGGCCAAGGCGCTGGGACTGGCGCGGGACCTGCGCCGCGCCGGGTTCGCGGTCGAGCTCGGCTACGGCGGCAACGTGAAGAAGCGGATGCATCGCGCCAACAAGGTGAACGCGCGCGCGGCCGTGATCCTGGGCGAGGACGAGCTGAAGCGCGCGGCGGCCGCCGTGCGCGACCTGGACTCGGGCGAGCAGACCGAGGTGCCGCTGGACCGGCTGGAGGCCCACCTCGCCCGGTTCCGATAGACTGGCGCCATGCCGGGACCCGAAGACACGCCGGGCGGCGCCGCCGCCCTGTTCGCCGTGGGCGCCAACCACCGCTCGGCGCCGCTGCTGCTGCGCGACCGGCTGTTCTTCGACGCGGCCGGCCACGCCGAGCTGTTGCGCCGCCTGAAGCAACGGGGCATAACGCAGGCGATCGCGCTGGCGACCTGCGACCGCGTCGAGGTGCAGGGCGCGGCGGCCGATCCGCAAGCGGCGATGCGCGCGGCGCTGGAGGAGATCGCACGGGGCGGCGGCATGGAGGCCGCCGCGCTGGAGCGCCAGTTCTATCGCCTGACCGGCGACCGGGCGCTGCGCCACGTGCTGGCGGTGGCTGCGTCGCTGGACAGCCTGG
>JBQTIS010000346.1:0-3946 GCA_052387895.1 Rhodospirillales bacterium
TCGCGCGCCAGAGCTTCGTTCTGGGGCCGGCCGGGCTGACGGTGGCGCTGGAAGTCGAGAATGCGGGCAGCGAGTTCATGCCGCTGGGCCTGGGTTGGCACCCCTATTTTCCGCGCACGCCCCAGGCGCGCCTGACCGCCGCGGTGGGCCGGATGTGGCGGACCGATGCCGAGGTCATGCCCGTGGCGCTCGTCGATCCGCCGGCGACGCACGATCCCGGCCGCGGCATCCGGCCCGAGGGCGTGGCGCTGGACAATTGCTTCACGGATTGGGACGGGCGGGCGGCGATCGAATGGCCGGAATGCAACGCAAGGCTGACGATGGCCGCCGATCCGCTGTTCAAGCACCTGGTCGTGTTCACCCCGCCCGGCCGCGATTTCTTCTGCGTCGAGCCGGTCAGCAACGTCACCGACGCCTTCAACCTTGCCGCGGCGGGGCGCCAGGACACGGGCATGGTCGCGCTCGGACCATCCAAGACCCTGCGCGCGGCAATGACGCTGCGGCCCGAGGCGCTGGACTAGGGTCCTCACGCGACGGTGTGTTGCCGTGGGCGGCCCGGCTTGCGAGCGTTCGGGGCGATGGGTGGATCAATGCGACTTGCCCGGGCGGTCCGGCGCGGCGTTCAAACGGCGCTCGGCGCGGCGATGCTGGGCGCCGTCGCGTTTTCCGGAGCGTCGGCCCAAGAGCCGGATGCCGTCGAGGCGCTGTCGCGCGTCGCGGTGTTCGGCGACGGCGAGGACATCGACCGCGCGCTGACCGCGTTGCGCCTGCGCGGCAAGCCCGACGTGGCGGCGTCGCTGATCTTGGCGCTGCGCTACAACCGCTCGGCCCAGCGCAAAATTTCCGCTACGCTGGCGGTGTTGACGGGACATCGGGACGCGACGGATTGGTTCGACTGGATGCTGTGGCAAGAGGCGCATCCCGAGTACGCGCCGCACGTCAGCTTCAAACGTCTGAAGCTCGATTTGTTGACGCGCATCGACATCCAGTTCTTGCGCTTCTTCGGCGGCAACCCGCGCATGGACATCAGGCTCGAAGAGATCGTCTGGGGCGGGGTCGAGGTCGACGGCATCCCGGCCCTGGTCGACGCCGCAATGATTCCCGCGGCGCAGGCGAGTCATCTAACAGCCGACGAGCAAGTGTTCGGCGTCGAAATCGGCGGCGATGCGCGCGCGTATCCCTTTCGCATCCTGGATTGGCACGAAATGGCGAACGACAGCGTGGGCGGCGTACCGGTGGCGCTTGCGTATTGCACGCTGTGCGGCGCCGGCATTTTGTTCGACCGTCGCGTGCCCGGACGTGAAAAGCCGTTCGAATTCGGCTCCTCCGGCCTGCTCTACCGCTCGAACAAGCTGATGTACGACCGCGAGACCGACAGCCTGTGGAACCAGTTCACCGGCCGGCCGGTGGTGGGAAAGCTGGCGGGATCGGGCATCGAGCTGAAACAACTGCCCGTGACGATCGCGAGTTGGCGCAGTTGGCGCGAACGCCATCCCGATACCAAGGTCTTGGCGCCGGACACCGGCCATATTCGCGACTATGCGCCGGGCGCGGCCTATGGCCGGTATTTCGCCAGCCCGAAGCTGATGTTCCCGGCCGGGCTGGCCGACGGCAGGCTCGCCGCCAAGGACCAGGTGTTCGGCGTGCGCGCGCCGGCCGGGGCCAAGGCCTGGCCGTTGGATGCGTTCCGTCGGACGCCGGTGATCAACGACCGGGTTGGCGCGCTTGACGTAGTGGTGATCGGCGACGCGGACGAGCGCACCGGCCGAGCCTATCGCCGCGACGGTCGCGAATTCCGGGCCGGCCCCGGTTCCGATCTGCTGCTAGGTCCGGGCGGCGCGTGGCGCGTAACCGAAGAGGCGCTGGTCGGACCCGATGGCGCGCGGCTGCCGCGCCTCGCCGGGCATGTCG
Organism: Rhodospirillales bacterium; assembly: GCA_052387895.1. Classification (GTDB taxonomy): domain Bacteria; phylum Pseudomonadota; class Alphaproteobacteria; order JAEULC01; family JAEULC01; genus JAEULC01. The sequence goes on from JBQTIS010000346.1 coordinate 1,912, forward strand.
CCTATTGGTTCGCCTGGGCAAGCTATCTCGGCCCCAAACCGGAGCTCTACGAACCGTCCCGCTAGGGACTCCCAGGCTTGCCTTCGCCTCCCCCAGCCGCTATATAGCCGCGCCTCAACCGGGCGGCTGGCTCACGGGAGGGCTTCGGCTCTCCACATCGGGCATGCCTCGCCGCCCCAAACCCGAAGGCTAGGAGCCGTCAAATGCCCAAGCTGAAGACCAAAAGCGGCGCCAAGAAGCGCTTCCGCTTCACCGCGACCGGCAAGGTCAAGTTCCAACCCGCGAGGAAACGGCACATGTTGCGGCGGCGCTCGCAAAAGATGAAGCGCAAGGCCCGCGGCATGGAAGTCATGAACGAGTCCGACACGATCCTCGTCATGAAGTACATGCCGTACAACCGCTGACCGGGAGGACTTGCCATGGCACGCGTCAAACGGGGCGTAACGCAGCACGCCCGCCACAAGAAGGTCCTGGACCTCGCCAAGGGCTATCGCGGGCGTTCCAGCAAGGCCTATCGCGTCGCGCTGGAGAAGGTCGAAAAGGCCCTGCGCTACGCCTATCGCGACCGGCGCAACAAGAAGCGCGACTTCCGCGGACTTTGGATCCAGCGCATCAACGCCGGCGCGCGCGAGCACGGGCTCACCTATTCGCGCCTGATCGCCGGCATCAAGAAGGCGGGGATCGAGATCGACCGCAAGGTGCTGGCGGATCTGGCGGCGCGCGAGCCCGAATCCTTCAAGGCGCTGGTGGAAAAGGCCAAATCGGCGCTGCAACCGGCCTGAACCGGGCCGTTGGCCCAGGCCCGGCGCATTGACCGGGCTTGGCTCCGCCTTCTATATTCCCGGCCCGCAACCGCCTTATCAGGGGCTTGGGCCGCCATGCGCCTCAGCGTGTTCGTGTTCGTTCCCGGCCGATTTACCGGCCGCCTTACGGCACCGCCCGCGCTTAGGCGCAAGGGCCAGTCGGCGCCTATCTGAAGCGCGCCGAAGGGCGAGGGGGACGGGGCCGGGCATCGCTGTCGGCCCCTTTCGTTTTTTGGACGGGTAGCTTCTCGATGAACGACGTGGACTCCTTGAAAAGCAGGTTTCTCGGCGCGGTCGCCCAGGCGGCGAGCCTGGCGGCGCTCGAGGAGCTGCGGGTCGAGGCCCTGGGCAAGAAGGGCGAGATCACCGCCCTGATGAAGGGCCTTGGCGCCGCGCCGGCCGACCAGCGTAAAGAGCGCGGCGCGGCGTTGAACCGGCTCAAGGACGAGGTGACGGCGGCCATCGAGCGGCGAATGGAGGCCCTGGGCGACGCCGCGCTGGACCGGAGCCTCGCGACCGAGCGCGTGGACGTGACCCTGCCGGCGCGCCCCGAGCCCGAGGGCAAGCTGCACCCCATCTCGCAGACCATCGACGAGATCGTGGCGATCTTCGGCGCCATGGGCTTCCGCGTCGCCGAGGGACCGGACATCGAGGACGACTTCCACAACTTCACCGCCCTCAACATCCCGCCCGAGCATCCGGCGCGCCAGATGATGGACACGTTCTACCTGGCGGCGCGCGCCGACGGATCGCGCCCGGTGCTGCGCACCCACACCTCGCCGGTGCAGGTCCGCACGATGATGAGCCAGAAGCCGCCGATCCGCATCATCGTGCCGGGGCGCACCTATCGTTCCGACTCGGACATGACGCACACCCCGATGTTCCACCAGGTCGAAGGCCTGGTGATCGACAAGACCACGCATATGGGCCACCTGAAGGGCTGCTTGGCCGATTTCTGCCGCGCCTTCTTCGAGGTGCCGGATGTGCCGGTGCGCTTTCGCCCCAGCTTCTTCCCGTTCGTCGAGCCGGGCGCGGAGATGGATATCGGCTGTTCGCGCAAGGGCGGTGAGCTGAAGATCGGCGCCGGCGACGACTGGCTGGAGATATTGGGCTGTGGCATGGTGCACCCGAAGGTGCTGCAGTACTGCAACCTCGACCCGGCCGAGTACCAGGGCTTCGCCTTCGGCATGGGGATCGAGCGCGTGGCGATGCTGAAATACGGCATCCCCGAC
>JBQTIS010000347.1:0-3773 GCA_052387895.1 Rhodospirillales bacterium
CAGAACACCACCTCGTGGTCGGCGGGCGCGGCGGCGGCGGCGGCAGGCGCGCCGCCGGCGCCGTGGAACACGAAATCGCCGGTCAGCGACGAGGACGCCCACGGCACCGGCTGGTCGCCGGTGGCCGCCGCGACCTCGATGCGCACGCGCTTGAACACTTCCTCCGCCTTGAGGCCGGGCAGGGCCCAGGCCCTCAGCAGCGCCTCGGTGTAGACGCCGTGCTCGCCCTCGCCGTCGGCCGCGACCGAGCCCGGCGCGGTGGCGTAGGCGATCAGCGTGCCGCGCGCCGCGTCCACCGCCGCCAGGCCCCTGCCGGCGCCGCGCAGCTTGCGCTCGAAGGGATTGTTGCGGCAGGCGTCGAGCACCAGGAAGCTGACGCGGCTCTGCGCCAGATCCAGCTCGTCCGTCAGCGTCGACACGTCCACGGCCTGGAAGCGCAAATCGGTCTCGGATTGCAGCGTCATGTCCACGGGAATCAGGTAGTTGCGGCCGCGCACCTGCACGCCGTGGCCGGCGTAGTAGATCAGCGCCACGCCGCCGGGGCCGAGCTTGCGCGTGAACTCGGCCAGCGCGTCGCCCATCGCCTTGCGGCTGGCGTTCTCGCGCAGCACCACGTCGAAGCCGAGATCGCGCAGCCTGGCGCCGACCGCGCGCGCGTCGTTGGCGGGATTCTTCAGCGGCGCGTCGCGATAGGCCGAATTGCCGATCACCAGCGCGACGCGGCTTTCCGCGCCGGGCGGGGATTGCGCGACGGCCGCGCCCATCGGGCCGGCCGAAACGGCCGCCGCCAGCGCCATTGCCACAAGCCATCGCGTCGCGCGCATTTCGGCGTTTTCCCGCCGGTAGTGTGCCAGGATCGGCCGTTGGCGGCAACGCACCGAAGCCTTGCCTAGCGCCTCCGGCCGCTACAGACTTGGGCGGCCATGAACGACACCGCGCCCCAGAAACCCGCGAGGCTGCTCGGCCGCACGATCGCCAACCTGCGCACGGCCTGGCGCGACCTGTCGGCGCAGGCGCGCGGGACGTTCCGGGGCTCCATGCGGCCCGACCTGCCGGAAGACGACGCCCAGCGCCTGCGCGAGCAGTTCCAGGACTGCGTCGAGGCCCGGGGCGGCGAGGTGGCGGCCCGGGCGCGGGCGGCCGCCCTGGGCCAGACCTACCTGGGCCTGAGCCCGGCGGGGCGGCGGCGGTTCCTCGAGATACTCGCGGTCGATTTCGACACCGATCGCGCCCGGGTGGACGAGGCGATCGACGTGCTGCGCGGGGCGGTGGACGCCAAGGCGCGCCGGGCGGCCGAGCGGGCGCTGCGCCAAGTGCTGCTGCCCCCGCGCCGGCGCTTGCTGACCCATTTCAACGCCTTGCCCGAGGGCGTGAAGTTCCTGGTCGATCTGCGCGCCGAGCTGATCGGCATGATGGGCGACGACCCCACCCTGGCGCTGCTGGAAGACGACTTGAAGGCGCTGCTGACGGCGTGGTTCGACGTCGATTTCCTGGAGATGCACCGCATCACCTGGGACTCGCCGGCGGCGCTTCTGGAAAAGCTGATGGCCTACGAGGCGGTGCACGAGATCAGGGACTGGAACGACCTGAAGAACCGGCTCGATTCCGACCGCCGGCTGTTCGCCTTTTTCCATCCCCGCATGCCGCAGGAGCCGCTGATCTTCGTCGAGGTGGCGCTGGTCAGCGGCATGAGCGCCAACATCCAGGAGCTGCTGGATCCCAACGCGCCGCTGGGCGATCCGCACAACGCCGACACCGCGATCTTCTATTCCATCTCCAACGCGCAGAAAGGCCTGGCCGGCATCAGCTTCGGCAATTTCCTGATCAAGCGGGTGGTCGACCACCTGGCCAGCGAGTTCAAGGGCTTGCAGTCCTTCGCGACGCTGTCGCCGGCGCCCGGTTTCCGCAAATGGCTGCGGCGCACGCTGAAAGACGAGGGCGAAGCGGCGATCCAGCCGGCCGAATTGCGGGCGTTCGAGAAGGCCGGCCTGCCCGGACCGGCGCTCGAGCTGCTGGGCGCCGAGGGCTGGGCCGACCAGGCCGCGGCCGAGGCGGTCAAGCCCGTGCTGACGCGGCTGTGCGCGCGCTACCTGATGCGCGGGAAAGCGGGGCCGAAGCGGGCGCTCGATCCGGTCGCCCATTTCCACCTGAGCAACGGCGCGCGCATCGAGCGGCTGAACTGGATGGGCGACAGCTCGCCCAAGGGCTTGCGCCAGTCCGCCGGCATCATGGTGAACTACCTCTACCGGCTGGAGCGGATCGAGCGCAACCACGAGGCCTATGCCGGCGAGGGGACGGTCACGGTCTCCTCGGCGATCCGCGCGCTCGCCGGCGAGTAGTCCCGCGGGGTTGATTCGCGCCGGATATCCGGGCAGAATCAAGCATATCGGCCGCGCGACAGCGGCCCGACTTCAAGACTTGCGAGCAAGAGCCAAGGGACTTAAGCGCCAAGGGACCCAAGCGCCAAGGGATTGGGAATGCGCAAGACCAAGACCGGGGACACGCTGCGCCGCGTCAGCCAGAGCTTCTTCGTCAAGCGCGGCGGCGAGATCGAGTACGTCAAGGCCGGCGACCTGTTCCGCCAGCGCGGCCGGCCGCGCCTGAGCGAGACCGCGCGGGTGCTGTCGCTGGCGCTGGACGGGCAGAAAATCCCGCATGTGCGCTACAACCTGCGCTTCCGCCGCGGCCAGGGCGTGGAGTTCGACGGCGGCTCGCGCGCGATGGCGCTGAAGCCGTTCCTCAAGTTGTACAGCGAGCGGGTGCCGCCGCCGCGCGCGGGCGGCGCAGCGGCGCCCGAAACCGCCGCCGACCTGGCCGCCAACCTGGCCAAGGCCGCGGAGTAGCATCTGCCCGAAGCATCAAGCCCTTCGGGCGTTTCCTTCGTCTGCACGGTTTACAACAAGGAGCGCTACCTTGAATCCGTGCTGGCGGCCTTGCGTGCGCAAGAGGGCGGGTTCGAGCGCGAATTCATCTTCGTGGACGACGGCTCGAGCGACCGCTCGGTCGAGATTTTGCGCGACCTGACAAGGGGTTGGCCGGCGGCGCGCATCGCGGTCCAGGCCAACCAGGGGCCGAGCGGCGCGACCAACGCGGGCTGCCGGCTGGCGCGCCTGGGCTGGATCAAGCCGGTGGGCAGCGACGACATTTTGGCGCCGTTCGCCACGCAACTTTTGCTCCTGCGCGCGCGCGAGGCCGGCGCCGCGGCGATCTATTCGCGCCAGGAATTCTATCGCGCGCCGGGGGATATCGCCTTCGACCGCGACGGCGCCTTAAGCGCGTCCGCGAAGCTGCTGGCGGACCCGCTGGATTTCGCCATCCGCCACAACCTCTCGGGCACCACGGGGGTTCTCATGGAAAAACGCGCGTTCGACCGGGCGGGCGGGTGCGACCCGAGGGTGTTCGCCGAGGATTTTTCGCTGTGCCTCAGGCTCGCGTCGCGCGAGCGGCTGGCGACGCTCGACGCGGTGACGTGCCTGGGCCCCGCGGGCGAGCCCGGGCGCATCATGACCGGCAGCAAGCATCAATTGCTGCACGACTACAACGCGGCGCTCCATTGGTTCCTCGCCGACCATCCCGATCTGCCGGCGCGCCTGAAGCGCCTGGCATTCCGGCGCGCCGCGGGCCGGGCGTGGAAATGGGCCAGCCGCGAGGAGGGCTTGGGCGCGGGCTCGCGCTACTTCCGGCTCAATTTGTGGAGCTACGCGCCCGTGTTCTGCGACTTCGCGCGCGCGATCGGCCAAACGCTGCCCGCGTTCGCGCTCAGCCGGGAGGTG
>JBQTIS010000348.1:0-8015 GCA_052387895.1 Rhodospirillales bacterium
ACTCGCGCGGACAGTCCTGCCACCGGCAGCCGCAGCGCAGAACGTGAACGATCCCGCTCAAAATGCGTCGGTCATCGACGCGCCGTGCGCCCGGTTGGTTGCTCGGCAACAACGGCTTGATCGCCGCCCAGGCGGGATCGGAAAGCCAAAACACTCCGTTCAACGGATCCTCCCATCAAAGAGAGAACCGTTGAATCACCATAGCCCCAGAAAATCAACGACCTAATCGGGTTTTGACCCTAGAACTCCCTGCCGATCTTGCGGTCGATCGAGGCGTGCGCGCCGCCCTTGATGAAGATGACGACCATCAGCAGCGCCCACATCAGCGCGAACTCGTAGCCGCCGTTGCTCATGAAAAATCCCTTGGCCAGGTGCACCTTGTACGCCGCCGTGAACAACAGGATCGCGGCGGCCGCGGCGAACGGCCGGGTGAGGAACCCGAGCGCGATGCACAGGCCGCCGAAGAACTCGACGCAGCCCGCCAGCGCCGCCAGCGGCAGCGCCGGCTCCAGCCCCAGCTTGGCGAAGAACCCGGCGGTGCCGTTCAAGCCCCCGCCGCCGAACATGCCGAACAGCTTCTGCATGCCGTGCGGCACCAGGAACAGCCCGGCGGTCACGCGCACGATCGGATAGGCCCCGCAGGCCAGCTTGTCGTAAAGCCCGGCCATCGCCGGGACGATCAGGCTCGTCGATTTGCCATTGGCGCTCATGGTCCCCCGCTCCTCGGTCGATTTCCAGCCGCGCCTTGAAGACGTGGCTGGGGATTGTTTAATCCGATTCGGGTTCCGCCGTCGCCGATAATGTTGCGACGCCGGCAGCCCTCCGCGCGCTGGCGAATTTCCCGCCGCCCCCCTATTCTCGCGCCCGCCATGTCCATGCCCGTGACCCTCGGCCTGCTGCTGGCCGCCTCGGCCCTGCTCGTCTATTCGGTCTGGAAGGTGCGCCAGCCGCGCGACCTCGCCCGCCCGCGCCTGATCCTGGATTGGCATTACGTGATGTTCCCCGCCATCCTCGCGGTCGGACTGCTCGCGCTGCACGCCGTCCAGCTGGCGATGGGGCGCTGATCCCGCCCCCCGCCGGCGGCCTCGATTAGCGCTTGTGCTGGCCCGCTCCGGCTGCAATATTTCCGTCACAGAAACTCGAAGTCTTAAGACCGGGGAGGAAAAAATGCCGGTAACTCCGCGACAGATCGCGCGTTTCTCGATTACGGCCGGTCTTGCCGCCTTCGCCCTCGGCGCCGCGACGGCGCAAGCGCAGGAGTGCAAGAACCGCGGCCAGCTCGACACGCTCTACTGCGACGACAACAACGACCTGGTCGCCGACGTGCCGAAGGACGCGAAGAAGCAGAAGAACCCCGCGACCCTGGTGTTCGCCTACAGCCCGGTCGAGGATCCGGCGGTGTACGAGAACATCTTCAAGCCTTTCACCGATTACCTGGCCAAGTGCACGGCCAAGAAGGTGGTGTACTACGCCGTGCAGTCGAACTCGGCCGAGATCGAGGCGATGCGCTCGGGCCGCCTGCACGTCGCCGGCTTTTCCACTGGCCCGACCGGCTTCGCGGTCAACATGGCCGGCGCGATCCCGTTCGCCGCCAAAGGCACGGCCAAGGAATACCGCGCCTATCATCTCGCCTTCGTGGTCAAGCCCGACAGCCCTTACAAGAAGCTCAGCGACCTCAAGGGCAAGAAGGTGGCGCACACCTCGGCCTCGTCGAACTCGGGCAACCTGGCGCCGCGCGCGCTGTTCCCCAAGGAGGGGCTGGTGCCCGAGACGGACTACAAGGTGATCTACTCCGGCGGGCACGACAAATCGGCCCTGGGCGTGGTCTCGGGCGACTACGACGGCGCGCCGGTGGCCTCCGACGTGCTGGAGCGCATGATCGTGCGCGGCACGATCAAGCAGGAGCAGATCCGCGTGATCTACAAGAGCGCGCCGTTCCCCACTTCGTCCTTCGCCTACGCGCACGACCTCCAGCCGGCGCTGGCCGAGAAGGTCAAGAAGTGCTTCTACGACTTCCGCTTCACGCCCGAGATGACCAAGGAGTTCAACGGCGACGACCGCTTCTACGCCATCGCCTACAAGAAGGACTGGGAGGTGGTCCGCACCGTGGCCGAGGCCAGCGGCACGCCCTACAACAAGGCGCAGTACGAGAAGGAAACCGAGGCCGAGAAGGCCGCGCAGGCCAAGAAGGCCCAGGAAAAGCTGCAGAAACAGCAGCAGCCGCCGGCGAAGCCGCCGGGCTGATCGGGTGATGGCCGCGACGGCCGCGAGCAACGGGGGAGCGGCCGGGGCACGGCTCGACCGCTCCCTCACCCTTCGCGACCTCAACAAGGAATACGTGCGCGGCAAGCCGGTGCTGCGCGGCGTGTCGCTCAAGTTCGCGGGCAGCGGCGTAACCGCGATCATCGGGCCCAGCGGCACCGGCAAGAGCACGCTGATCCGTTGCGTGAACCGGCTGGTGGAACCCACGGGCGGAGAAATACTTTTCCTGGGCCAGGATCTGGCCCGGCTGCGCGGCCGGGCTTTGCGCGCGGCCAGGCGGCGCATCGGCATGGTGTTCCAGGAATACAATCTGGTCGAACGCCTGAGCGCGATCGAGAACGTGCTGTGCGGCCGGCTCGGCTACGTGCCCCCCTGGCGCGCCTGGCTGAGGCAGTTCCCGCGGGCGGACATCGACATGGCCTTCGACCTGCTCGAGGCCGTGGGCCTTGCCGACCGGGCGCGCCAGCGCGCCGACGCGCTGTCGGGCGGCCAGCGCCAGCGCATCGGCATCGCCCGCGCCCTGATGCAGCGGCCCGACCTGCTGTTGGCCGACGAGCCGACCTCCTCGCTCGACCCCAAGACCTCGGTCGAGATCATGGAGCTGATGGCCGATCTGTGCGGCCGGCACGGCATTCCGGTGATCGTCAACATCCACAACGTCGAGCTGGCCCGGCGCTTCGCCCAGCGCATGGTCGGCATGTCGCAGGGCGAGGTGGTGTTCGACGGGCCGCCCGCGGCGCTGCGCGACGAGAACTTGAAGCAGATCTACGGCGGCGAGGCGTGGCTGTGAGCGTCGCGCCCGAAACGCCGCAGGCCGCTCGCCGCGCGCCGTTCCCCGCCAACTGGCTGGCGCGGGCGGGCTGGATCGCGCTCGCCCTCTATACGGTTTACGCCGCCTCGCTGTTCCAGCTCACCTGGACGCGCTTCCTCGAGGGGCTGGACAACGGCGCCAAGTTCGTCGCCCGCATGTTCCCGCCGCTCCTGGGCAAGTGGGACCTGCTGTGGCACGGCATGGCGGAGAGCCTGGAGATCGCGGTGATCGCCACGGCGCTGGGGGTGGCGCTGGCGCTGCCGGTGGGGCTGCTGGCCGCGCGCAACCTGATGCCCGCCTGGATCAGCTGGCCGGCGCGCGGGCTGATCGCGCTGTGCCGCAGCTTCCATCCCGTGATCGTGGCGATCCTGTTCGTCAAGGCCGTGGGCTTCGGGGCGCTGGCCGGCATCATGGCGCTGATCGTCGCCTCGATCGGCTTCATCGCCAAGCTGTTCGCCGAGGCGATCGAGGAAATCTCGCTGAAGCAGGTCGAGGCGGTGCGCGCCACCGGCGCCGGGTTCTTCAACGTGCTGATCATGGGCGTGCAGCCCCAGGTGCTGGCCCGGTTCATCGGCTTCGCCACCTACCAGCTCGACTCGAACCTGCGCAATTCCACCATGGTGGGCATCGTCGGCGGCGGCGGCATCGGCGCCACGCTGTTCACCGCGTTCCAGCGCTTCGACTACGACTACGTGCTGACCATCCTGATCGCCATCATCACGCTGATCATGATCGGCGAGGTGCTGTCGGGCTGGGTCCGCAGGACGTTCCAGTGACCGCTCAAGTCGCCCCGGCCGGCGGAACCCTGCCCGCGCCCGGCGCGCCCGGCGGCGCGATCGGGCGGGAATGGCGGCGATTCACCCCGCGCCAGCGCTTGTTGCGCTACGTGGCATACCTTCTTGCGGTCGCCGCCGTGGTGCAGAGCGTCCGCAGCGTCAACGTGATCCCCGAGTTCCTGTACGACGCGCCCGAGCAGGTCGTCGACCTGTTCGCGCGCATGTGGCCGGTGGACTGGAGCTATTACCCCAAGACCATCCACGCCGTGCTGATCGAAACCCTGCACATCGCCACGCTCGGCACCATCCTCGCCGTGGTCATGGCCACGCCCGTGGGGCTGATGGCGGCCACTAACATCACGCGCTGGCCGGGCTTGAGGCTGTTCGCGAAGTTCATCCTGGTGTCGTCGCGCTCGGTCAACTCGCTGGTCTGGGCGCTCTTGTTCGTGGCGGTGTTCGGGCCGGGCGCGCTCGCCGGCACGCTCGCGATCGCGTTCCGCAGCATCGGCTTCGTAGGCAAGCTGTTTGCCGAGGCGCTGGAAGAGGCGCACAAGGGCCCGGTCGAGGCGCTGGCCGCCACCGGCGCGCCGTGGACCAGCATCATCCTCAAGGGCTACTGGCCGCAGGTGCAGCCCTCGTTCTGGTCGATCGCGCTGTTCCGCTGGGACATCAACATCCGCGAGTCGGCGGTGCTGGGGCTGGTGGGCGCCGGCGGCATCGGCACCGCGCTCGACGACGCGCTCAACCTGCTCTACTGGGACCAGGTGGCGATGACGCTGTTGACGATCTTCGCCGTGGTGATCGCGGCCGAGGTGGTGGTGACGTTCATCCGCAGCAGGATAATTTAGGCCACTGCGGTTTTCCTCACGGCCGCCCCCGGACTTGATCCGGGGGTCGCGGCCCGGGCATGACGACAAAAGAGCCGGGCCTCCTACACCCCCCACTTCCAGAACTCGCCACCCGCCTTCAGGTATTGCTGCGCCAGCACCATCTTGTGGACTTCCGAGGCGCCGTCCACCAGCCTGGCTTGGCGCGCGTAGCGGTACATCCATTCGAGCTTGGTGTCCTTGGAGTAGCCCTTGGCGCCCATGAGCTGGATCGCGGTGTCCACCGCCCGTTGCAGCGTGTCGGCCACCTGCACCTTGGCCATCGACACCTCGGCCCGCGCCAGGTCGCCCTGTTGCAGCTTCCACGCCGCCTTCATGGTCAAGAGCCGCCCCAGCTCGATCGCCATGACAGCCTCGCCCAGCATCCACTGCACGCCCTCGTGCTCGGCGAGCTTCTGGCCGAAGCTGACGCGCTCGCGCACATAAGGCGTTGCGATCTCGAGCGCGCGCTTCGCCATCCCCAGCCAGCGCATGCAATGCGTCAATCGCGCGGGGCCGAGGCGGATCTGCGTTACCTTGAGCCCGTCGCCCACGCCCATCAGGCGATTTTCGTCCGCGACCTCCAGGCCGTCGAACTCCAGCTCGCAATGCCCGCCGTGCTCCTCCGGCCCCATGATCGGGATGCGCCGGGTCATCTTCCAGCCCTTCTGCCCGGCGTCGAACAGGAAGGCGGTCAGCCCCTTGCGCTTGTCGTCCGAGGTGCGCGCCACGACGATGAAATGCCGCGCGCCGTCGGCGCCGGTGATGAACCACTTGCGGCCCTCGATCCGCCACGCGCCGCCGCGCTTGGTCGCGGTGGTCAGCATGGCCGAGGGGTCCGACCCCGATCCCGGCATCGGCTCGGTCATGACGAAGGACGAGCGCGCCTCGCCCGCGACGATCGGCCTCAGCCACCGCTTCTTCTGCTCGGGCGTGCCCACCTTGTCCAAGAGCATCATGTTGCCGTCGTCGGGCGGGGCGGAATTGCACGCGGCCGCGCCGAAGATCGACCGGCCCATCTCCTCGTAGCACGCCGCCATCGCCACCAGGCCGACGCCGAGGCCCCCCTGCGCTTTCGAGGTCTGCAACGCCCACAGGCCCGCCTTCCTGGCCTTGGCGCGCAGGGCCCGGAGCGGCTTTTCGGCGATGTTCTCGTGCGCGTCGTAGGCCTGGGGGTCGCTTTCCAGCGGAATGCACTCCGCCTCCACGAATGCGCGGACGCGCCGGCGCAGGGCTTCGGTTTCGGGAGAAAGAGCGAGGTCCATTCCGCGTTTCCTCCTACAGGCTGGCCGACTGGCCGCCGTCGACCACGACCACCGCGCCGGTCATGAACGACGCGGCGGGCGAGCACAGCAGCAGCAGCGGGCCTTCCAGGTCCTCGACGCGCCCGAGGCGGCGCTGCGGAATCCGCTTGGCGACGGCCCTGCCCGCCTCGCTGGCGATGAAGTCGCGGTTGATGTCGGTCTCGATGTAGCCGGGCGCGAGCGCGTTGACGCGGATGCCGTGGCGCGCCCATTCCACCGCCAAGGCGCGCGTCAGGTTGATGAGCCCGGCCTTGGACGCGGCATAGGGCGCCACCCGCCCGGCCGCGTTCAATCCCAGGACCGAGGCGACGTTGACGATGCTGCCGCCGTGCTTCAGACGGATCATGTGCCGCGCCACGGCGTTGGCCATCAGGAACGCGCCCTTGAGGTTGGTGTCGAGCACGGCGTCCCACTCCGCCTCGCTGTGCTCCAGCGCCGGCTTGTCGGTGGCGACGCCCGCGTTGTTGACCAGGATCGCGATCGGCCCCAGCTCGCGCTCCGCCGCTTCCACCGCCCGGTCCACGCTGCCTGCGTCGGTCACGTCCAGCTCGACCGGCAAGGCGCGGCCGTCGAACGCCTCGATCGACTTTTCCGTCGCCTTGAGCTTCGCCAGGCGCCGGCCGCAGACCGCGACCTTGGCCCCGGCCCGCGCCAGGGTCAGCGCGAAATGCCGGCCGAGCCCGCCGCCCGCGCCGGTGACGACCGCGACCGCCCCGCCCAGATCGGCCGCGAATTTGCCCCCGCCCGCCATGGCGGCCAAGATAGCGCGCCCCTTCCGATCCCCCAAGCGGCCGTGCTAGTGGTCGTGCGATGCAAGCCCGTTCCTCGGCTCCGGATTGGCCGGCGGCGATCCACCGTCAATTGAAGGCCTGGGGGGTGCGCCAGGTGGCGCATGTGCCCGACGCCGGCCACACGCGGCTGTTGAAGCTGTGCGGCGCCGACAAGGCGATGCGCGTGGTGACGCTGACCACCGAGGAGGAAGGCGTGGCGCTGTTGGCCGGGGCGTGGCTGGGCGGCGCGCGCGGCGCGCTTTTGATGCAGTCCTCGGGCGTCGGCAACTGCGTCAACATGCTGAGCCTGCCGCGCGCCTGCCGCCTGCCGCTGCTGATGATGGTGACGATGCGCGGGGAATGTGGCGAGTTCAATCCCTGGCAGGTGCCGATGGGCCAGTCCACGCCCGAGGTGCTGCGCCTCGCGGGCGTGACCTGCTTCCGCGCCGAGACCCCGGCGGAGGCCGGCCCCACGGTCGCCGCCGCCGCGCGCATGGCGTTCGAGGGCCCCGGCGCCACCGCCGTGCTGCTGGCGCAAAAGCTGATCGGCGTGAAGACGTTCGGGAAGTGACGGCAATGCTTGTGCGCGGAACGCCTGACGTTCAACATTCCACAATCGTCATGACCGCCCCCGGACTTGATCCGGGGGTTGTCTCGGTCATCCACGTCATCCGGCGGCGGCGTCCCGCCGGTTGTTCGGCGTGGATGGCCGCAACAAGTGCGGCCATGACGAATTGGCGGATTGCGTGGGCAGCATGAATCCCACCCGCGCCGCCAAGTACCCGCTGCGCCGGCGCGCGGTCGTGGCCCGGCTGCTCGCGGGCCGCGGCGTTCTGGTGGTGGTGGCGGGCCTGGGCGCGGCGGCCTGGGCCTGCACCGCCGCGGGCGACCGGGACCTCACCTTCCCGCTCTGGGGCGCGATTGGCGGGGCGGCCGCGATCGGCCTGGGCCTGGCCCTGGCGCAGCCCAGGCGGCGCGTGCTGGTCGTCACCGGCGACGGCGAGATGCTGATGGGCTTGGGATCGCTTGCCACGGTCGCCGCGCAGTCGCCCGGCAATCTCGCCATCGCCGTGCTGGACAACGAGCGCTACGGCGAAACCGGCGGGCAGCCGACGCACACCGCCGGCGCGGCCCACCACCCCCCCGGAGCCCCGGGGGCGGGCCTCATGCCCCGCCCGGGAGTCCGCGATCCCACGCCGCGAGCGGGCGGGCGAGCCCGCCGGTTA
>JBQTIS010000349.1:0-6517 GCA_052387895.1 Rhodospirillales bacterium
TCAGCGCGGCGAGCGGCGCCGCCTGCATGACGACGAACAGCGGCAACCCCAGCCACTCCGCCCGGCGGCTCAATCCCATCGCCACCCCGGACGACACGCCGACAAGGGCCGAGACGGCTATGCCGACGACGAGCGGTTGCAGGGTAATAAGGACTGCCCGCGGCAGCGAGCCATCGGCGATCATCGCCCCGGCCGCGATGAGGGTTTCGCTGAAAGACGGGAAGCCGGCGCTGATGCCGCTTGCGCCCGCGTACTCCCAGGCGCCGAAGACCAGAGCGAACGAAAGGGCGCGCAACGCCAGCGGATGCGTGATCACGAACGCGCCGCCGGCGCTGCGAGCCTTCTATGCGCTCAGTTCGGGAACTTCTTCTGCGCCTTCTCCAGCGGCCCAAGGTGCCAGAAGTCGGTGACTTTCAGGTCCGACGCCTTGCCGGTGAGCTGCCCGGCTTCGGTGTAGAACTCGAAGTCCGACTTCACCGCGTCGGCGCCGCCGCCGTTCTTGCTGAACACGCCTTCCTTGGTGCCCTGGACGTAGAAGGCGGTGACGCCGGCCAGCACCTCTTTCGGCTGCTCCTTCAATAGGCCGCGCTTGGCGCGCTCCTGCTCGATGACCGCCGGGTTCTTGTGCATCTCGCGCCACAGCTTGACGTGCTCTTCGACCAGGATGTCCACCTTGGCCGCGTTCTTCTCGATCCAATCCGTGCGCGCGAACAGGATTTCGTCGCTGGCGGGGTTGCTCAAGCCCGGCAGGACGTGGAACTTGCCGCCGCCTCTTTCCATCAGCTTGTTCTTGTTGGCCAAGTCGATGATCGTGGCCTTGATCTGGCCGTTCAACATCGCCACCACCCGGTTCTCGGACCCGGCGATGTAGTTGCGCTGGCCGAACTCGATGCCGTTACGCTTGGCCAGGATGTTGCCGATCGCCTCGGTGCCGCTGCCGCGCGCGTGGAAGGTGAAGGGCTGGCCGTTCAACGCCTTCCAGTCCTTGATCGACTTGTCGGCCACGGCGAAGAACACGAGATGCGTCTGCTGGAACAGCCCGCGCAGCGGCGCCTTGGTCTTCTGCATGACGGCATAGGGCGTGGCGGCGCCGACCTGGGCCTGGTTGTTGATCACCGCCTGGATCGCCAGGTCTTCCTTGGCGAAGGAGGTGAGTTTGTAGGCGAAGCCGCGCTCCTTGGCGCGTTCCAGCGCGATCACGAAGGCCAGGGTCTCGACCGAGATCGTGTCGCCCAGCGCCACTTGGACCTCTTGGGCCCCGGCCGAGCCGGCTTGACCCAGGACGCCGAGAACCACGGCGGCGCCCAGGAGCTGGGCCCGCAATTTTCCGTACCCGAACATCGTCTTCCTCCCGTGTTGCTTCTGGCATTCCAGCCGGTCTTGCCGCCGGCACGAGCGTTAGGAGGGGCAAGAAGAACACCCGTCCCCGCGGGCCTGCAAATGGTATTTATTATTTATTCCGGGCCGGGACGCGGACCAATTCCGCCCAATCCAGCAACTAGGCGCCGGCACCAAGCGTCCGGCTTTGCCGGGAGCAGCCACGCCAATCTGTTGCGAACCATAGAGTTGTCCATTATAATATAAAACGTTTAGCTAAACGATTTATATGAAACGTTTCATTTACCATTAAAATATGATATATGAACCGCTTATGGCAACCATAAACGACGTGGCGAAAGCTGCCAGGGTGTCGATCGCCACCGTGTCGGCCTGCGTCAATGGCAGCGCCCCTGTCAGCCCCGCCCTGCGCCGGCGGGTCGAGGACGCGGTGGCGCGGACCGGATACCGACCCGATGCGGTGGCGCGCAGCCTCAAGACCGGGCTTACGCGGACCCTTGGCCTCGCCGTAGACGACCTGGGCGACCCGGTAGCCGCCGCCATCGCCCAGGCGGTCGCCCGCGCCGTTGGGGAGAAAGCCTATGCCGTCATTCTGGCGGGCGGCGGCGACGTCGCAGCGCTCGAAGCGCGGCGCGTGGAAGGGATCGTGTTGCTGCCGGCCCGTGGCGACGGAAGCAGCGCTGCGGGTGCCCGGCCGAAGCGATGCCCGGCAGTGATGGCCGGCGCGCCCGGCGCGGACGCGACGATCGACAGCGCGAGCTGGGACCATGCCCTGGCAGCCGATGCCGCCGTGGAGCACCTAGCCGCGCTGGGCCATGGCCGCATCGCGCTCGTGATTGGGCAGGATCATGTGCCGCAGGGCGAGCGCATCCTGGAAGGTTATCGCCGGGCGCTGACCCGGCACGCGATCCGCTTTCAGCCCCGGCTGGTGCGGGTCGCAGCGCCGGGCAAGGCCAAGCCGGACCGCAAGGATCAGGCGCGCGCGACGGCGCGCGCGCTGTTGGCCGGGCAGGACTGGCCGACCGGCCTGATCGTCTGCGGCGGCGCGCTGGCGCTGGGAATGATGGGCGCGATGGAAGCGGCCGGCCTCGCCTGCCCGGCCGGCATGTCGATCGTGGCGCTGGGCGACGCCGCCTGGGCCGAACATTCCTCGCCGCCGCTGACCGCCGTCGCCGAGCCTGCCCAGGAAATCGGCGCCGAAGCCGTTGGACTGCTGCTGGAACGCTTGCGCGACGGCGCCGGCCCCGCGCCCCGGCGCATTTTCCTGCCCGGCAGATTGGTCCTGCGGGCCTCGACCGCCGCGCCCGCGGCGCGTGACTGATCAAAGCAGCCGATCTGGCAAGCCCAGCCGCCCGCGCGGCGGGCTTCCTTTAACGGTTGCGCGTTGGCTATACTGCGCTTTCGGCTTGGCCGGCCACGGCTGGGCGGCATGCAAGCAAAGAACCGACAACCCTAGAAGTTCCGTTAAGGGAGGAACCATGCAACGCAAAAACATCCTCGTGGGGGCCGCCGCCCTGGCAGCCGCCGCGCTCATATCCACGGGCGTTTGGGCCCAGGCGACGCTGAACGGCGCCGTCCAGTTCAACGACGAGCACGCCTTCACCAAGTCGCTGATCAAGTTCGACGAGCTGGTGAAGAAGTATTACGGCAAGCCGGTCAACTTCAAGCTGCACAAGAACAGCGAGTTGGGCCTGGAGAAGCAGTATTTCGAGTACATGGCCCAGGGCAAGGCGGTGGACTACGCCATCGTGTCGCCCGCGCACATGTCCACCTTCTCCAAGGCGGCGCCGTTCATCGACGCGCCGTTCCTGTTCCGCGACCTGGCGCACTGGAACAAGGTGTTGGACGCCGACATCTTGAAGCCGGTCGCCGACGAGCTCGCGCAAAAGGCCGACGTGATGCTGATCGGCTACGCCGGCGGCGGCGTGCGCAACATCTTCATCAACAAGCCGATGGGCTCGCTCGCCGAGATCAAGGGCCTGAAGGTGCGCGTGCAGGGCGCGCCGATCTGGTCGAAGACCTTCCAGGCCGCGGGCATGGCGCCCACGGTGATCGCCTACAACGAGGTCTATAACGCCATCCAGAACGGCGTCATCAGCGCCGGCGAGAACGAGGCCGCGGGCGTCGAGCAGATGAAGTTCTACGAAGTGGCGCCCAACATCGCGATGACCGAGCACGCCATCACGATTCGGCCGATCTGCTTCTCGGGCAAGACGTTCAAGAAGCTGGACAAGGATCTGCAGGCGGCGGTGTTGAAGGCCGGCAAGGAAGCAGGCGCCTATGGCCGCCAGATCGAATCGAGCGAGGACGCCATGAAGCTCGAGGCGATGGAGAAGGCCGGCAAGCTTAAGCGCGTTCCGTTCAAGGGCCGCGACGAAATGAAAAAGCTCGTCGATCCGGTGATGGCGGCTTACGCCAAGGAAATCGGCGCCGACGAGATCCTAGCCAAGATCAACGCGATCAAGTAGGCGCTTGCAATCGCCCGCAGCCGGCGGGGCCGCGATGGCCCCGCCGGGCGGGTTTCGTTGCGTTCGACCGTCCGAAGGACTCCAATGACCGCAAACCAAGCGCGCGGCTGGTTCCACCGGCTCACTTACTGGTACGGCTTGGCGCTAACCTTTTTGCTGGCCGCCAGCGTCGCCATTCTCATCATCCCCGTCAGCTTGCAGATATTTTCGCGCTTCACTGGGCTGATCCCGGCCTATATCTGGACCGAGGAGATGGCGCGGTTCTTGTTCATTTGGATGATCATGATCGGCGCCAATGTGGGCGTGCGCGAGGGCACTCATTTCGTGGTCGATATCTTCCCGCGCTTGACGCCGCGCGGCGAGGCCGCGCTCAATCTGGCATCGGGCGTGTTCATTCTCGTGTTCGCTTTCGTGTTCCTGTGGTGGGGCATCGAGTTCACCCAGTTCGCGCTCAACCGCATCTCCGAGCTGGCCGAACTGCCGCTGTGGCTTATCCATGTCGCCTGGCCCATCACCGGCGCCACGTGGCTGGTGTTCCAGGGCGAGCGCCTGTATGACAGCGCGGCCGTGCTGCTGGGGCGCGCGCCATGAGCGGCTCGGTGCTGTCGCCCGGCTTCGCGGCGATCGTTCTGTTCGGCGTCTTCTTCACGCTGCTGGTGTTGCGCGTGCCGGTGGCGGTCGCGCTTGGCCTCGCCTGCCTGCCGGTCATGCTGATAGAGCCGCGGCTTTCGCCCATGGGTCTGGTGCAGGAGACGTTCAACGCTTACAACTCATTCATCCTGCTGGCGGTGCCGTTCTTCCTTTTGACCGCGAACCTGATGAACGTGGGCGGCATCACCGACCGCCTGGTGCGCCTGTCGCGCTCGCTGGTGGGACATTTCCCCGGCGGACTGGCGCAGATCAACGTGGTGCTGTCGATCTTCTTCGCCGGCATCTCGGGCTCGTCCACCGCCGACGCCGCCAGCCAGTCCAAGATCTTCATCGAGGCGCAGACGAAAGAAGGCTACGACCTGAGCTTCTCGGTCGCGATCACCGCCGTGTCGGCGGTGCTGGCGGTCATCATTCCGCCCTCGATCCTGATGATCGTGTGGGGCGGCGTGCTGACGGTGTCGATCGGCGGGTTGTTCCTCGCGGGGATTGTCCCGGGCCTGTTGATCGGCTTCGTGCAGATGGGAACGGTGCACGTCTACGCCACGCTGCGCAAGTATCCGACCTATCCGCGCGCGACGGTGATGGAAGCGGTGAAGGCGACGTTCGTGGCGATACCGGCGCTTATGACCCCGGTGATCATCGTCGGCGGCAAGATTTTCGGCTGGTTCACCGCCACCGA
Organism: Rhodospirillales bacterium; assembly: GCA_052387895.1. GTDB lineage: Bacteria > Pseudomonadota > Alphaproteobacteria > JAEULC01 > JAEULC01 > JAEULC01. The sequence continues at coordinate 5,137 of JBQTIS010000349.1, forward strand.
GTCCGCCTGCATCGCCGTGTTGTACGCCGCCGTGCTGTCGATTTTTGCGTATCGCGAGATGAACCTGAAGGGGCTTCACACGGCGCTGCTGGACACGGGCAGGCTGGCGGCGCTCGCGCTGTTCTGCGTCGGCACGGCCTCGGCCTTCGGCTGGCTTCTGGCCTATTACCAGATTCCCAAGGCTCTGCTCGATAACGTCATGACCTGGGGCATGGGACAGATCAGCGCCGGCTTTTTCATCGCCTTCGTGTTCCTGGTGGTGGGTTGCTTTCTCGACGCGATTCCCGCGATCATCATCGTCGGCACCATCCTTCAGCCGCTCGCCAAGGCCGTGGCGATGGACCCGATCCATTTCGCCATGGTCGGTATCGTGTCGCTCGCCTTTGGCTTGGTGACGCCGCCCTACGGACTATGCCTGATGATCTGCTGCGCGATCGCCAAGATGCGCATCGCCGACGCGATCAAGGACGTATGCCTCATGCTGATCCCGATGCTCGGCGTGCTGGCGCTGATCATCGTGTGGCCCGACGTGGTGCTGTTCCTGCCCAAGCTGATATCGCCCGAGTTCCTGAAATAGCGCCGCGGGGCTAGATTGGGCCAATGCCCTCGGCGTTGCACCTGACCGACGACGGCAACTGGCTTGAGATGCGCCGTTCCCCGACGGGCGGCGCCGCACGTCCCGCCCTGTTCCTCGACCGCGACGGCCTGGTGATCGAGGAGATTCCATTCCTGTCCGACCCGGCCAAGGCGGAGCTGATCGCCGGCGCTGCATCGACGATCGCGGCGGCCAATCGCGCGGGCTGGCCGGTGGTGATCGTCACCAATCAGTCCGGCGTGGGGCGTGGCGTTTTCACCGGGGAGCAGTTCGCGGCCGTGCAGGCGGCAGTAGCCGCCGAACTGGAACGACAAGGCGCCGCGCTCGATCTGGTGCTGGCATGCTTCTATCACCCGACCGAGGGCAAGGGGCGCTATTGCGCCTCCCACTCCTGGCGCAAGCCCGCGCCGGGAATGATTCTCGAAGCCGCGCGACGTTTGGCCATCGACCTCAAGCGTTCATGGATCGCGGGCGACAACGCGATCGACATCCTGGCTGGGCGCGCGGCGGGCCTTGCCGGCGGATTGCACGTGCTGACGGGCAACGGCGCGGCGCACCGCGACCGGGCTCTCGCGGCCGCCACGGCCGATTTCCGCGTGGTCCCGGTCGCCAGCGTTGCCGAGCTTCCCGGGCACATCCCCGGCCTGGGCCAGTCGCGGGCCTAGAGCGTTTCACTGATTGTCTGAAGCGTATCCTGCGTTGGCGAAGTAGTTGGAGCATTCGTGGGGCTGGATTGCGGCGACGAGGGCTCCGATGTGACGCCAGGCGTCTTCGACGGTGCGTTTC
>JBQTIS010000350.1:0-4621 GCA_052387895.1 Rhodospirillales bacterium
CGGTCGCGGCGCCGGCGCAAGCCCACGGCACGCCGGCCGGCGCCGTCGTCTCGCCGATGGTCGGCACGGTCTATGTCGGGCCCGAGCCGGGCGCCACGCCCTTCGTCGCGGTCGGCGACAAGGTGCAGGCCGGGCAGACGCTGGTGATCGTCGAGGCGATGAAGGTGATGAACCCGATCCCCGCGCCGCGCGCGGGCACGGTCACGCGCATCCTGGTGCGCGACCGCCAGCCGGTGGAATTCGGCGAGCCGCTGCTGATCGTCGCCTGACGGAAGGCCGGGCGGCGCGCGCATGTTCGAAAAGGTGCTGATCGCCAACCGCGGGGAGATCGCGCTGCGAATCCTGCGCGCCTGCCGCGAGATGGGCATCGCCACCGTGGCGGTGCATTCGACCGCCGACGAGGACGCCATGCACGTGCGCCTGGCCGACGAAAGCGTGTGCAGCGGCCCGCCGCCGGCCGCCGACAGCTACCTCAACATCCCCGCCGTGCTGTCGGCGGCGGCGATCACCGAGGCCGACGCGATCCATCCCGGCGTCGGGTTCCTGGCCGAGAACGCGCGCTTCGCCGAGATGGCCGCGGCGCACAAGCTGGCGTTCATCGGCCCCAGTCCCGAGCACGTCGCGTTGATGGGCGACAAGATCGCGGCCAAGAAGAAGGCCGGGGAGCTGGGCCTGCCGCTGGTGCCGGGCTCCGACGGGCCGGTCAAGAGCGAGGCCGAGGCGCTCAAGCAGGCCCGGGCGATCGGCTATCCGGTGCTGGTCAAGGCCTCGGCCGGCGGCGGCGGGCGCGGCATGAAGGTGGCGCGCGCCGAGCCCGAGCTGCCGCACGCCTTGAGCCTGGCCCAGCGCGAGGCCAAGGCCGCGTTCGGCGACGCGACGGTGTATCTCGAGCGGTTCCTCGACCGCCCGCGCCACATCGAGCTTCAGGTGCTGGGCGACCACCACGGCGGCATGGTGCATTTCGGCGAGCGCGACTGCACGACGCAGCGCCGCCACCAGAAGCTGGTGGAAGAGGCGCCCTCGCCCGCGCTCAACGCGGCCGAGCGCGAGGAGCTCGGCCGCGCCGGCGTCGCGGCGATGAAGAAGCTCGGCTTTCGCTCGCTCGGCACGATCGAGTTCCTGCACCAGGACGGCGAGTTCTACTTCATCGAGATGAACACGCGCCTGCAGGTCGAGCACCCCGTCAGCGAGATGATCACCGGCGTGGACCTGGTGCGCGAGCAGATCCGGGTCGCGGCCGGCGCGCCCTTGGGCTACGGGCAGGCCGACATCGCCTTCAGCGGCCACGCCATCGAGTGCCGCATCAACGCCGAGCATCCCAGGACCTTCGCGCCCGCGCCCGGCCGGGTGACGGAATACCACGCGCCGGGGGGCCTCGGCGTCCGGGTGGAATCGGGGCTGTATTCCGGCTACCGCGTGCCGCCCTATTACGACAGCCTGATCGCCAAGCTGGTGGTTCACGGCCGCACGCGCAACGAATGCCTGATGCGCGTGCGCCGGGCGCTGGGCGAATTCGTGATCGGCGGCATCGAGACCACCATCCCGCTTCACCGCGAGATCGTGTCGGCGCCCGCGTTCATCGACGGCGCGATCGACATCCACTGGCTCGAGCGTTACGTCGCCGGAGGTGGCTGATCCCCGCGACCCGGAGCATCGAGCGCATCACGCCCGAAATCCTGCTGCGCGCCTACGCGGTGGGGCTGTTTCCGATGGCCGAGAGCCGCGACGACCCCACGCTGTTCTGGGTCGACCCGCACAGCCGCGGCATGCTGCCGCTCGACAAGTTCCACCTGCCCAAGCGCCTTAGGCGCGTGCTGCGCCAGGGGCGGTTCGAGGTGCGCGTGGACGGCGACTTCGCCGGCGTGCTCGAGGGCTGCGGCGAGCCGACCAAGAGGCGGCCCGAGACCTGGATCAACCGGGAGATCCGCGAGCTCTATCTCGCGCTCAACGCCATGGGCCACGCCCACAGCGTGGAGTGCTGGCGCCAAGGCCGGCTCGCCGGCGGGCTTTACGGCGTGGCGCTGGGCGGCGCCTTTTTCGGCGAGAGCATGTTCAGCCGCGAGCCCGATGCCAGCAAGATCGCGCTGGCGCATCTGGTGGCGCGGCTCAGGCAGGGCGGCTTCGCGCTCTTGGACACGCAGTTCGTGACCGAGCACCTCAAGCGCTTCGGCGCGGTCGAGATCGGCCGCCAGGAGTACCGCGAGAAGCTCGCGGCCGCGCTGGCGGTCGAGGCCCGGTTCCCCCGCGCGCTCGACCGGCCGGTCGAGGAGTGGCTGGCGGAGGCTTGAGGCGTTACTTCGCGCTACTTCGCCTTCCTTGCCTCGGCGACCAGCCTTTCCAGGGTGGCGGCGTCGATCGCGCCAGGCGCCAGGTTGTCGCCGACGATGAAGGCGGGCGTGCCGTTGATGCCCAGCTCCTCGGCCAGATCGGCGTTGGCCTCGAGCATCCGGCTGATCTCGGGCGCGGCCATGTCCCGCTTCAAACGCTCGACGTCGAAGCCGGCATCGGCCGCGATTTTCAGCGTCAGCTCGTTGTTGAGCCGCTCCTTGGCCGACAGCAGCGCGTCGTGCAGCGCGTAGTACTTGCCCGGGTCCTGGCGGCGCGCCGCCAGGGCCGCGCGCGCGGCGAACACCGAGTCCGGCCCCAGGATCGGGAATTCCTTCAAGACCAGCCTGATCTTGCCGTCCTTGGCGACGACCTGCTTCACCCGCTCGTGCGCCGCCTTGCAATAGGGGCAGCGGTAGTCGAAGAACTCGACCACCGTCACGTCGCCCTGGGGATTGCCGGCCACGGGCGTCGCGGGGTCGCGCTCGATCTGCTCGCGCCTCGACTTCAGCGCGCCCACGGCCTTCGACTTCGCCGCGGCCTGCTCTTCCTTCCTGAGGTCCTCGATCGCCTCGAGGATCACGCGCGGATTCTCCTTGATGACGCGGCGCACGATGTCCTCGACCTGCTTGGTCTGCTGCGGCGTCAGGTTCTGGGCCGGAGCGGGCGCGGCCCATGCCGCGGCCAGCGCCAACGCGCCGGCGGTCGTCAGGACGCAAATGGACAGGCGCATGTTCGGAGATTCCTTATCCCAGGGGCCGGCGGGGGCCGCTCAGTTGTTCTTGCGGTTGGCCATTTCGCGCCGGGCGTCGGCCTGCAGGTCCATGGCGCGCAGATGCGGCGGCGAGCCGACCGCCAGCAGCTGCTCGGCGCGCTGCGCCTGGCCGATCGCCGTGCGGAAGTCGCCCTTGATCATCGCCTCTTCGCCCAGCGACAGCGCGGCCATGCCCATTTGCCCGCCGCGGCCGTAGGCGATGGCGAGCTGCCGCCAGGCCAAGGCGTTCTCGCTTTCCTGGCGCAGCGCCTCGTTCAGGTTGGCGATCGCCTTCTGGTCCAGCTCGGGCCGGTTCAGTTCGATCTGCGCCCGCGCCAAATCGACGCGGATCAGGCCCGATTTCGGCAACAGCCGCACCGCCCGCTCGTACTCCGGCAGCGCGTCGGCGGCGCGGCCGTTCTCGAACAGCATCTGGCCCTTCAGCTCGTGGAAGAAGGGGTTGTCCGGCTCTTGGGCGAGCAGGCCGTCGATGGTTTTCAGCGCGTTGGGCAGGTCCGGCTTGCGGTATAGCGCCACGGCCCGGGCGTAGCGCGCGTCGACCGCGCGGTCGTCCTCTTTATAGGCGGTCAGCGTGCGGCTGGGCGTCTCGATGAAGCCGAACAGCTTGGCCTTCACCCGCTTGTGCTGCTCCACCCATTCCGGCGGCGCCGGGGCGTCGGAATGGCGCGCCGTGGCGACGAAGTTGCGCACGAAGTCGACGCGTTCCTTGGTCAGCGGATGGCTGCGCAGGTAAGGGTCCTGGCGCGAAACCAGCATCGCTTCCTGCTTCGCCAGGATGTCGAAGAACTCCATCAGGCCCCTGGCCGACAGGCCGTTCTGCTCGAGGAAGGTGACGCCGGCCTGGTCGGCCGAGGCTTCCTGCGTGCGGGTGTAGCTCAAGAGGTTGCGCTCGGCCGCGGTCATCCCCGCGCCGATGCCGGCCACCGCCACGTCGCCGCGCCCGGCCGCGATGCCCGCCGCCGCGCCCAGCACCAGCATGGCGATCGCGGTGGCGGTGGCGTTCTTCAGCGCGTCCTGCAGCCGGGCCAGGTGCCCGCCCGAGATGTGGCCGGTTTCGTGCGCGATCACGCCGATCATCTGCAGCACGTTGTCGCTGCGCAGCAAAAGGCCGGTGTGCAGGAACAGCCGCTGGCCGCCCGCGACGAACGCGTTCAGTCGGCGGTCGTTCACCAGCACGATCTGCACGTCGTCGGGCACCAGCCCCGCGGCCTCGAACACCGGCGAGGACCACACGCGGATGTTGTTTTCGATCTCCGAGTCGCGGATGATCGAGATCGCCCGCGCCGGGCTGGCGACGCTGGCCAGCGCGATGCTGAACGACGCCACCGCCGCCGTGATGCGAATGCCGTTGCGCAAAGGACCGTCCCTATTGCCGAACGCCCGGATGCCGAACGCCGCGCCGCCGATCGCCGCCTGCCCCGCCCCAGGCCGGATGGGCGTTCGCGGCGCCGGTGGCGGAATTATAGGGTCGCGCAGCGCCACTGGCGACTCACGTTTGCCTTATCCAACGCCATGAAAATC
>JBQTIS010000351.1:0-2705 GCA_052387895.1 Rhodospirillales bacterium
GCGCAGCGCGTGCCGCGAGATCACCAGCGTCTCGAAGACGCCTTTGGCGCGGGCGGTGCGGATGTAATCCTCGTTCAGCACCTCGAGCATCGACGAGCGGGTCATGCGCCCGATGGTCGCCAGCGGCACGGTCGACAGCACGATCGCCGGCAGGATCAGGTGCTGCAGCGCCGACTTGAAGGCGCTCCACTCGCCCGCCAGCCACGCGTCGAGCAGCACGAACCCGGTGACCGGCTCGACGAAGTGCTGCACGGATATTCGGCCGCTGACCGGCGTCCAGCCAAGCTGCACCGAGAACAGCAGGATCAGCAGCAATCCCCACCAGAAGATCGGCATGGAATAGCCGGCGAGCGACGCGCCCATCACCGTGTGGTCGAACACAGAATTGCGCCGCACCGCGGCGACGATACCTGCGGGCAGGCCGATCAGGATGGCGATGGTGATCGCGGTCAGCGACAGTTCGACCGTCGCGGGGAACAGCGTCAGGAATTCCTGCAGCACCGGCTCGCGCGTGATGATCGACTTGCCGAACTGCCCGTGCGCCATGTCGTTCAGGTAGCCGGCGTACTGCACCAGGATCGGCCGGTCGAAGCCCATCTCGGCCATCAGCTGCTTGTAGCGCTCGTCGTCCATGCCGCGTTCGCCCGCCATCAACAGGATCGGGTCGCCCGGCACCAGGCGGATCATGGCGAAGGTCAAAAGCGTCACGCCCAGGAAGGTGGGCACGATCAGCGACAGGCGGGTCAGGAGAAAGCGCAGCATGGCCGTCGGGCCCCGGCGGCGCGGTCAGCAAGCGGAAACGGCAAGGGGGAGCGTCGCCGCTCCCCCCGCCGTCGAACCGGTCCGTTCGCGTCGGATCACTTCTTCTTTTCGGCGATATCGACGCCGTAGAAGATGTGCCCGCCGAAGGGATGGATCTTGAAGTCGATCACTTCCTTGCGCACGGGCTTGTACACCACGGAATGCGCCACGGTGTACCACGGCGCCTCTTCCTTGAAGATGACCTGCGCCTTCTTGTACAGCTCGGTGCGCTTGGCGACGTCCGAGGTCTGCTTGGCCTGGATCATCAGGTCGTCGAACGGCTTGTGGCACCAGCGCGCACGGTTGGTGCCGTCCTTGGCGGCGGCGCAACCCAGGAGCACGTTCAGGAAGTTGTCCGGGTCGCCGTTGTCGCCGGTCCAGCCCAACAGCAAGGTCTGGTGCTCGCCGTTCTTGCTGCGCTTCAGGTACTCGGCCCATTCGAAGGTCACGATGTTGGCCTTCACGCCCACTTTCGCCAAGTCGGCCTGGATCACCTCGGCCATGCGCTTGGCGTTCGGGTTATAGGGCCGCTGCACCGGCATCGCCCACAGATCGGTCTCGAAGCCGTTGGGCAGGCCCGCCTCGGCCAACAGCGCCTTGGCCCTTGCTGGGTCGTACGGATAGTCCTTGACCGCCGTGTTGTACGACCACAGCGTCGGCGGGATCGGATTGACGGCCGGCTTGCCCGCGCCCAGGAACACCGCGTCGATGATCGCCTGCTTGTTGACGGCGTACTGCATCGCCTGGCGGACCTTCTTGTTGTCGAAGGGCTTCTTCTCGGCGTTGAACGCCCAGTAGCCGATGTTCAGGCCTTCCTGCTGCATCAGCACGACGTTCGGGTCCTTGCGCATCGCGTCCAAATCGGCCGGATTCGGGAACGGCATCAAGTGGCATTCGCCCGCCTTGACCTTGGCCCAGCGCACCGAGGCGTCCTTGGTGATCGAAAACACCAGGTCGTCGATCTTGGCCTTGCCCTGGTAGTACGTCGGGTGCGCCTTGTAGCGGATCACCGCGTCCTTCTGGTAGCTGACCAGCGCGAAAGGCCCGGTGCCGATCGGGTCCAGATCGACCTTCTCCGGCGTGCCCGCTTTCGTCATCGCGGCGGCGTACTCGGCCGACTGGATCGAGGCGAAATCCATCGCCATGTTGGCGATGAACGGCGCCTCGGGCGCGTTCAACTCGAAGACGACGGTGTGGTCGTCGGCCTTGCGGATGTCCTTCAGCAGCTTGGGCATGTCCATGCTGTTGAAGTACTCGTACTGGCCGCCGGAAACCTTGTGATAGGGGTGGTTCGGCTTCCACGCGCGATCGAACGTGAAGATCACGTCGTCGGCGTTGAAGTCGCGCGTCGGGGTGAAGTTCTTGTTGGACTGCCACTTCACGCCGCGGCGCAGGCTGAAGGTGATGGTCTTGCCGTCTTCCGTCACCGTCCATGCGTCGGCCAGGCCCGGGATCACCTTGGTGGTGCCGCGCTCGAACTCGACCAGGCGGTTGTAGATCTGCCGCGCCGAGGCGTCGAAGGTGGTGCCGGCGGTATAAAGAGCCGGGTTGAAGCCCTCGGGGCTGCCTTCCGAGCAATACACCAGGGTCTTCGCGGCAACCGGCCCGGAAAGGGCGATCGCGGCCGCAGCGCCTAGCGCCGCGAGTCCGAAGTTAGGTTTCATGATTGTTGGCTCCCCTCTAGATCGTCGACCGCGCCGGCTGTCCGGCGGGTTTGGGGAGATTAGGTGCAGCCCGGCGGGAAGTTGTCAACCGACCCGGTGCCGGGCGCCGGGCCGCAAGATGTTGTTGCGGCGCGAAAAAGCCGCGATCGCCTGTTTTGAAAAAAGAAACCGGCGCCGGCTCCCCGGGGGGAACCGGCGCCGGCGTTTCGGTTTTGCCTTAGGCCACCAATCTGAAGGCGG
>JBQTIS010000352.1:0-2453 GCA_052387895.1 Rhodospirillales bacterium
GAACGGTCTCCGAAAGATCCGGACGGGAAGATGGGGCCTGGCGGCGCTCAATACAAGCCGGGGGCCGGAGCCCCTGCGCCCGGGCGCTCGAACGCGCCGACCGGGGAGCCCTGCAACGGCTGGCCGCCGTCGAGCACGACGGTCTCGCGCCCCGGCGCCGGCTCGCTGCCGGGGCGGAACGCCTCCAGGATCACGTCGCGGTCGCCGGGCCTGGCGGGCAGGCCGGTTTCGGCGCTGACGCGCACCAGCCGCACGCCCGGCGGAATGCGGAACTGCACCGAGGGCGCCTCCTTCAGCGCCTGCTCCATGAACTGCTTGAAGATCGGCACGGCCACCGACGCGCCCTGTTCCTGCTGGCCCAGCGTGGCCGGCGCGTCGAAACCCACGTAAACGCCGACCGCCAGGTCCGGCGTGAAGCCCACGAACCACGCGTCGGTGCTGTCGTTGGTGGTGCCGGTCTTGCCGGCCAGCGGGCGGTGCAGCTCGCGCAGCCGCGTGGCGGTGCCGCGCTCGACCACCCCCTGCAGCATCGACACCATCTGGTAGGCGGTCACCGGATCGATCACCGCGGCCCGCGTGTCGGGCGGAACCGGCACCTCCAGCGGCGCGTCCGCGGGCGCGGGGCCGCAGCCCGGGCACTCGCGGGTGTCGTGGCGGAACACGGTCTTGCCGTGGCGGTCCTGCACCCGGTCGATCAGCGTGGGGGCGATGCGCTTGCCGCCGTTCACCAGCATGGCGTAGGCCGCGGTCAGCTTCAAAAGCGAGGTCTCGGCCGCGCCCAGCGCCATCGACAGCATCTCGGGCATCTGCTCGACGATGCCGAAGTCGCGCGCGGTCTTCGACACCTTGTCCATGCCCACGGCCTGGGCCAGGCGCACGGTCATCAGGTTGCGCGACTTCTCGACGCCCAGCCGCATGGTGCTGGGGCCATAGAAGCGGTGCGTGTAGTTGGCCGGCTTCCATTTCGGCTGGCCCGGCCCCTGGTCGATCACGAACGGCGCGTCCAGGATGATCGAGGTGGGCGAGAAGCCGGATTCCAGCGCCGGCAGATAGACGAACGGCTTGAACGCCGATCCCATCTGCCGCATCGCCTGCGTGGCGCGGTTGAACTCGGTCATCTCGTAGTCGTAGCCGCCGGACATCGCCAGCACGCGGCCGGTATGAGGATCCAGCGCCACCACGGCGCCGCCGGCCTTGGGCAATTGCCTCAAGCCGTAGCTGCCGGCGGGATAGGGGCGCTCGTCGCGGTCGGTCGCGACCTGCTCCACCGCCACCACGTCGCCCCGGGCCAGCGCATCGGCCGGCTTGCGCACGGGCGGGCCCAGCTTCTGCTTTTCCATGTTGCGCCGCGCCCAGGCCATCTCGGCCAGCGGAATCGCGCCGCGCCGTCCGTCGGCGAAGCCGACGGCCGCCTGGGCGTCCGTCAGGTCCAGCACCACGGCGAGTTGCCAGGAGCCCAGGCCCTTCGGCGTCTCGACCTGCTTCAGCTTCGCCGCCCAATCCCCGGCGACGGAGTCGAGCCGCGCGACCGGCCCGCGCCAGCCGTGGCGGCGGTCATAGGCCACCAGCCCCGCGCGCAAAGCCTGATCGGCGAAGGTCTGCAAGCGCGGATCGAGCGTGGCGCGCACCACCAGCCCGCCCTTGTACAGCGCCGCCTCGCCGTAGCGCTGCACCAGCTGGCGGCGGATTTCCTCGGCGAAGTAGTCGGCGCGCGACACGTCGGACTTGCCGCGCTCGCGCACTTCCAGCGCCGCCGTCTGGGCCTGGCGGCCCTCGGTCTGGTTCAGGTAGCCGTCCTCGACCATGCGGCCGATCACCCAGTCGCGCCGGGCCTTGGCCTGCTCGGGCCGGCGCACGGGGTTGTAGTTGTTGGGCGCCTTGGGCAGCGCCGCCAGGAACGCCGCCTCGGGCACGCTCAGCTGGTCCAGCGGCTTGTTGAAATAGTTCAGCGCCGCCGCCGCCACGCCGTAGGACCCGAATCCCAGATAGATCTCGTTCAGGTACAGCTCGAGGATCCGGTCCTTCGGGATCGCCTGCTCGATGCGGAAAGCCAGGATCATCTCCTTCGCCTTGCGCGCCAGCGACACCTCGTTGCCGAGCAGGAAGTTCTTCGCCACCTGCTGGGTGATAGTCGAAGCGCCCACGGGCCTTCGGTCCGAGCCGTAATGGGAAAGGTTGGTGACGGCCGCGCGCACGATGCCCAGGGGATCGACGCCGTGGTGCTGGTAGAAATTCTTGTCCTCGGCCGCCAGGAACGCGTTGATCACGGGCCTGGGCATCGCCTTGACCGGCACGAACACGCGCTTCTCGATCGCGTATTCGCTCAAGAGCCGCCCGTCGCCGGCATAGACCCGGGTCATCACCGGCGGCTGATAGTCGGCAAGCTGCTGGTAGTCCGGCAGACCGCGGCTGTAGTGCAGGTAAAGGACGCCCAGGCCCCCGGCCGCCAGGAG
>JBQTIS010000353.1:0-1990 GCA_052387895.1 Rhodospirillales bacterium
GGCGCCGGAGCCTATTGCTGCGCCAGGATCTGCTTCAGCAGATGCTCGGCCTTGAGCTTGGCGGCCATCTCGCGCTGGAAACCGGCGGCCGCCTTGCGGGCCTCGGCCATGTCCGGGCGGGTGATGGTCATGCCGCGCTTCTGCAGCTCGGCCATGCCCTCGGCCTCGCGCACGGTCGACATGGCGCGGGCGATGTCGGTCGCGAGCTTGGCGCCCTCCGCGACCACCGCCTGCTCCTTGGCGTCGAGCTTCTTCCACTCCGAAACCGAAAAGGCGACGACGGTCGGATCGATCAGGTGCTGGGTCAACGCATAGTACTTGGCGATCTCGTAGAATTTGAAGGACGCCGTCGTGGTCGCCGTGTGCTCGTAGCCGTCGAGCACGCCGCTCTGCATCGAGGTATAGACCTCGCCGAAATTCATCGGCGTCGCGGACGCGCCCATGGCGTTGACGGCGCCGACGAACACCGGCGTCGGAATGGTGCGGATCTTCAGGCCCTTCAAATCCGCCACCGTCTTGATTTCCTTCTTCGCCGTGACGACGTTGCGGTAACCCCACGAATACAGGTAGCCGAGCACCTTGAAGCCGATCGCGTCCATTTCCTGCGACAGTTCGGCGCCGACCGGGCCGTCGAGCACGCGCCGAACGTGATCGTAGCCCGTGAAGATGAAGGGCAGGCCGATCACGCCGCACTTGGCTTTGCAGAAGTTGGCGAACTCGGCCATGCCGCCGATGTGCATGCTGGCGCCCGACCCTAGCTGCATGGCTTCGATCACCTGGCGCGACTGGCCGAGGCCGCTGTTGGGAAAGATCTTGACGTCGAGCGTCGGCGACTTGCCGTTGACGTAGTTGGCGAAAATCCAAGAGAACATCTGGTGCTCGGTGCCGACGATGTCCTCGGCCCCGGCGTGGTTGACGCGGATGGCCTTCTTGTCCGCCGCCGCCGCGCCATCGGCGCCGAACGCCGCCAGCGCGAGACAAGCCACCGCGAGGAACATGCGGAACCGATCTGCCGTTACCATCTCCTTCCCTCCCTCATGTTTGCCGGAATCCCGGCTTGCCGATCTTTAATGTATGATTTATACCTCAATTGGTCTGACAAAACAAACCGCAAAGTTCGTGAAACAGCACCGCGCAGCCCCGGCCAGGCGGCCGGCCGTCCCCCGCCGCGACCGGCCCAAATGGCACGCCGTCTGCGATGCCGTCGGCCGGGACATCGTCGCGGGCAAGCTGCGCCCCGGCGGGCTGTTGCCCATCGAAGCCGACCTCGCGCGCGCGTTGGGCGTCAGCCGGCCTTCCCTGCGCGAGGGCTTGCGCGCCCTCGCCGGAAAAGGGCTCGTGGACGCGCGCACGCGGCGCGGCACCATCGTGCGGCCCAAGGAATGTTGGGACATCCTCGACTCCGACGTCCTGGCATGGATGGCCGATGCCCCGCCCGACCAGGAGTTCTTGATGGCGCTGTTGGAGCTGAGAAAGAGCATCGAGCCCGCGGCCGCGCGGCTTGCGGCGCAACGCGCGTCGCCGCGGCAGGTTCTCGATATCGAGGAGTCCTACCGGGCCATGGCCGCCTCTCTGCCCGACGATATCGAGGCCTGCTGCCAATACGATCTGGATCTTCACGAACGGATCATCGCCGCCGCGGGCAACGTGTTCCTGGCGCGGTTCGCGGCCGTGGTCCGCACGGCGCTCAGGACGTCGTTCCTGGTTTCCTACAACGCCCGGGAATCCTACGAGAACTCGCTGGCGGAGCATTGGGCCGTCACCGACGCGATTCGAAAACGCATGCCGGGCGAAGCGGAGCGGGCCATGCGCCTGCTGCTCAAGGGCACGGCGCGCGATCTGGCTCCGGCCTTTCCTCATATCAAGCCGGAGCAAGCGGACCCGCCCGGCAAGAAACCCCGGGGCGACGCCGTTGCGCGCCGCAAGTCCGGCTAGCGTTCCGCGGGTCCAAGACGGACGGCCGGACGCGCCGGGCCGCCGCCGCGCCGGC
>JBQTIS010000354.1:0-4534 GCA_052387895.1 Rhodospirillales bacterium
GATGCTTGGGCATCGCCCTTCGCGGCGCGCCTGGCGGATCGCCTCGCCACGGACGCGACGCAGGCGATTCCATCTGACAAAACACTGCTCTAGACCACGTCGGCGGCGATCGGTCCCTGGCGGCGGCCGTTGATGAACTGCTCGACGAACGCGTCGCCCGATTTCTCCACCGTGGCGGCCGGCCCGGTCCAGATGATCTTGCCCTCGTACAGCATCGCCACCCGGTCGGCGATGTTGTGGATCACCGTCAAATCCTGGCTGATCGACAACACCGTGGCGCCGGCGTCGCGGATGATCTTCTGGATCAATTTGCTGATCGCGGTGGTGACGATCGGGTCCAGGCCCGCCGTGGGGTCGTCCAGCACCACCATCTCGGGGCTGGCGGCGATGGCGCGGGCGAAGGCCGCGCGCTTCTGCATGCCGCCCGAAAGCTCGGCCGGGACCAGGTCGCCCACCGCCGCGTCCATGCCCACGTCGCGCAGGCGATCGACCGCCAGCGCCTTGGCCTTGTCCAGCTTCCAGCCGCGCGCCGACATCAGCGCGAAGGATACGTTCTGCCAGACCAGCAGGCTGTCGAACAGCGCGCCGTTCTGGAACAGGCACCCGAACTTCGCATAGGCCGCGTCGCGTTCGCGCCGCGACATCCCGGCCACGTCCCGGCCGTCGATCTCGACCGCGCCCTCGTCCGGCGGGATCAGGCCGAGGATGCACTTCGCCAGCACCGACTTGCCCGAGCCGGACCGGCCGACCAGCGCCACCGATTCGCCCGGCATCACGTCCAGGTCCACGCCGTTGAGCACGGAATTGGCGCCGAACGCCTTCTTCAGGCCGCGCACGCGGAGGCGCGGCGTCTTTTCAGTCGCGGGCGCGGCGCCGGGCGCGGTTTTCCGGGCCGTGGCGGCGTTCATGCTAGCCGACATGCTTGCGGAAGAACGCCAGGGTGCGCCCGCGCGCCAGTTTGGCGGCGGCGGGATCGTGCTGCTTGCGGTCCTCGCAATTGAAGCCGTGATCGGCCGGATAGACGTGCACCGGCACGCCGGGCTGCGCGCGCTTGAACTTCTCCACGTCGCTCAGGGGAATCGAGGCGTCCTTCTCGCCGAAATGCAGCATGACCGGGCATTTCGCCTTTTCGCCCGCGAACTGCGCGACCATGCCGCCGTAATAGCCGACCGCCGCATCGCAGTCCAGTTGCGTGGCCGCGCGCCAGGCGACCGATCCGCCCCAGCAATAGCCGACCACCCCAACCTTGCCCGCCTTGCGCGCCTCGGCGATGGCGGCGGCGACGTCGGCGAGCGTCTGCTCCCAGCCGATCTTGCCGCGCAGATCGCGCCCCCGGGCGATATCGTCGGGGCCGTAGGCGATGTCCACGCCGCGCTCCACCCGGTCGAACAGCGCCGGGCAGATCGCCACGTAGCCGTCGTCGGCGAAGCCGTCGGTCGCGCGGCGCATGTGGCGGTTGACGCCGAAAGTCTCCTGGATCACCACGATGGCGCCCCGGGGCTTGCCTTTGGGGTCGGCGCGCCAGGCGGCCAGCTTGTGCCCGTCCTTGGCCTTAAGCGCGATCTGCATGCAAGAATATCCCCCCAATCCCCGCCGTCCGGGCCACAGGTTTAGCCGCCCCCGCGGCCCTTGGCAAAGCCCTTGATATGGCCCAAAACTGCCACGATGGACGGTCGCGACGGCATCGCGGGGATGATCGCGCTGGCGGCGGCGGCGCGCGACAACGCGCACGCGCCCTATTCCCGCTTCAAGGTCGGCGCGTGCCTGCGCGGCGACAGCGGCCGGCTGTTCGCGGGCTGCAACGTCGAGAACGCGTCCTACCCCGAAAGCCAATGCGCCGAGGCCACGGCGATCGGCGCGCTGGTCTCGGCCGGCGACAGGCGCATCCTGGAATGCGTCGTGGTGGCCGACGGGAAGGACGCTGTCATGCCCTGCGGCGGCTGCTGCCAGCGCTTGGGCGAATTCGCCGCGCCCGGCATGAAGGTCCATCTATGCAACACCAAGGGCCTGCAACGCACCGTGACCCTGGCCGATCTGCTGCCGCTCACCTTCGGGCGCGACCAGCTCAAGCGCTGACGCGATGCTGCTGCCCCAGGAAATCATCCGCAAGAAGCGCGACGGCGGCGGGCTGAACGCCGGCGAGATCGAGTTCGTGGTGCGCGGCCTCGTCGACGGCTCGATCGCCAAGGCGCAGATCGGCGCCTTCGCCATGGCGGTGTTCTTCCGCGGCCTGTCGATGGCCGAGCGCGTGGCGCTGACCATGGCGATGGCCAAGTCGGGCCGCACGCTGGACTGGAAGAAGCTGAAGCTGCCGGGGCCGGTGCTCGACAAGCATTCCTCGGGCGGCGTCGGCGACAAGGTCAGCCTGATCCTGGCGCCGATCGTGGCGGCCTGCGGCGGGTTCGTGCCGATGATCTCGGGCCGTGGCCTGGGGCACACCGGCGGCACGCTCGACAAGCTCGACAGCATTCCCGGCTACCGCTCGCGGCCCGACATCCCGCTGTTCCAGCGCGCCGTAAGCGAAGCGGGCTGCGCCATCGTCGGCCAGACCGACGACCTGGCGCCGGCCGACCGGCGGCTCTACGCCATCCGCGACGTGACCGCGACGGTGGAATCGATTCCGCTGATCACCGCCTCGATCCTGGCCAAGAAGATCGCGGCCGGGCTCGACGGGCTGGTGATGGACGTGAAGTTCGGCTCGGGCGCCTTCATGCCGCAATACGAGGTGGCCGAGGCGCTGGCGCAGAGCATCGTCACGGTCGCGCGCGGCGCGGGCCTGCACAGCATGGCGGTGCTGACCGACATGAACCAGGTGCTGGGCCGCACCGCCGGCCACACGCTGGAAGTGGCCGAGTCGATCGCGGTCCTGAAATCGGGCGAGGGCGAGGAGCGGCTGGCGACGGTGACGCGCGCGCTCGCGGCCGAGATGCTGCTGCTGGGCCGTCTGGCGAAAGACCTCGACGCGGCCAAGGCGATGGTCAAGAAGGCGCTGGCCTCGGGCGCGGCGGCGGAGCGGTTCCAGAAAATGGTCGCGGCCCTGGGCGGGCCCAAGGACATGGTCGAGAATCCGGGCAAGCACCTGGCGAAAGCGGGCGTGGCGCGCCCCGCGCCGCCGGCTATATCAGGCTTCGTGCAGTCGATGGACGTGCGCGCGGTCGGGCTCGTCGTGCTGTCGCTGGGCGGCGGCAGGCGCAAGGCCGAGGACCATATCGACTTCGCCGTGGGCTTGTCGGACGTGGCGGGGGTGGGCGAGCGCGTGGGCAAGGACCGGCCGCTGGCGGTGGTCCACGCGCGCAACGAGGACGAGGCGCGCATGGCCGTGGCCGATTTGCAGACCGCGATGCGCGTGGCCGAGGACCCGCTGCCGCCCGCGCCGGTCGTAAGGGCAAGGATTTCGGAATAGCACAACAGCCCCCTCCCCCTATCCCCCTCCCGCCTCGCGCGGCCGTTGCCGCGCGGGGGAGGGGCAGAGTGGGGGGTGACTGCAAGTTTCATTCTCCGGTAGTAGAGTTATTCCATGCCCCGCGGCTTCATTCTGGTGATGGATTCCCTAGGCATCGGTTCGGCGCCGGACGCCGCGAGTTTCGGCGATGCCGGGGCGGATACGCACGGCCATATCCGCCAGGCTTGCGCGGCAGGCAAAGCCGACAAGCCGGGCCTGCGCCGGGGGCCGCTCAGGGTGCCCAACCTCGACCGCCTCGGGCTTGCCGCCGCGGCGCGGGTGGCCGCCACGGGCAGGTCCGAGGAGGCGCCCGGCGCCTGCTTCGGCGCGGCGGCGGAGTTGAGCAAGGGCAAGGACACGCCCAGCGGCCATTGGGAGATGGCCGGCCTGCCGGTGATGCAGGACTGGGGTTATTTTCCGCGCACCGAGCCGTGCTTTCCGATGGAACTCACCGACGCGCTGATCCAGCGCGCGGGGCTGCCGGGCTTGCTCGGCAACTGCCATGCCTCGGGCACCGAGATCGTCGAGCGGCTGGGGCTGGAGCATATCCGCACCGGCAAGCCGATCGTCTATACCTCGGCCGACAGCGTGTTCCAGATCGCCGCGCACGAAACGCATTTCGGGCTGGAGCGGCTCTACCGCGTCTGCGCCATCGCGCGCCGGCTGGTGGACCGCTGGAACATCGGGCGCGTGATCGCGCGGCCCTTCGTCGGCGAGAAGCCCGGCGAGTTCCGGCGCACGGGCAACCGCCACGACTACGCCACCCCGCCGCACGAGCCCACGCTTCTCGACAAGTTGAAGGAAGCGGGCAGGGAGGTGGTGTCGATCGGCAAGGTGGCGGACATTTTCGCCAACCGGGGCGTCACCAAGCAGGTGAAGGCCGACGGCAACATGGCGCTGATGGACGCCACGCTGGCCGAGGCAGCCCAGGTGCCCGGCGGCGCGCCCGACGGATCATTGGTGTTCGCGAACTTCGTGGATTTCGACACGCTCTACGGCCACCGGCGCGACGTGGCGGGCTATGCCGCGGCGCTCGAGGCGTTCGACCGCCGCCTGCCCGAGCTCGAACGCGCGTTAAAGCCGGGCGACCTC
>JBQTIS010000355.1:0-1577 GCA_052387895.1 Rhodospirillales bacterium
GATCCGCGCGGCGGCCAAGAACCACGATTTCGTCGCGGTGCTGACCGATCCTTCGGATTACGGCGCGCTGGTCGCGGAGATGCAGGCGAACAAGGGCGCGACCACGCTCGCGCTGCGCCGCCGGCTGGCGCACGCGGCCTATGCGCGCACCGCCACATACGACGCCGCCATCGCCGCCTGGCTTGCCGAAGAGCGTGGGGAAAGCTTCCCCCGGCGCCTGGCGCTGCCCGGCCGGCTGCGCCAGACCCTGCGCTACGGCGAGAACCCGCACCAGGCCGCAGCGTTCTATGCCGGGGCGCTGACCGCGGCCGACCGCGCGCGGCCGGGCCTCGCCACGGCGACGCAGCTCCAGGGCAAGGAGCTCAGCTACAACAACCTCAACGACACCGACGCGGCGTTCGAGCTGGCGGCCGAGTTCGACCGGCCGGCCGCGGCCATCGTCAAGCACGCCAATCCCTGCGGCGCGGCCGAGGCGGAAAGCTTGGCCGAGGCCTACGGCCGCGCCTTCGACTGCGACCCGGTCAGCGCCTTCGGCGGCATCGTCGCCTGCAATCGCGCGCTCGACGGCGCCGCGGCCGAGCGGATCGCCAAGATTTTCGTCGAGGTCATCGTCGCGCCGGACGCCGACGCCGACGCGCGCCGGATCCTCGCGGCCAAGCCCAATCTGCGCCTGCTCGTCACCGGCGGCGTGCCCGATCCGGCCGCGCCCGGATTCGCGCTGCGCTCGCTCGCCGGCGGGTTCCTGGTGCAGACGCGCGACGCCGGGCGGGTCACGCGCGAAGATCTGAAAGTGATGACCAAGCGCGCGCCGACCGAGGCCGAGCTCGGCGATCTTCTGTTCGCCTGGAAGGTCTGCAAGCACACCAAGTCGAACGCCATCGTCTACGCCCGGGGCGGCGCCACGGTCGGCATCGGCGCCGGGCAGATGAGCCGGGTGGACGCCGCGCGCATCGGCGCCATCAAGTCGGCCGACGCCGCCAAGGCCGCCAAGCGCGACAGGCCGGGAACGGTCGGCTCGGTCGCGGCGTCCGACGCGTTCTTCCCGTTCCCCGACGGGTTGATCGCCGCCGCCGAGGCCGGCGCCACCGCCTTGATCCAGCCCGGCGGGTCGATGCGCGACCCAGAGGTGGTGGCCGAGGCCGACAAGCGCGGCCTCGCCATGGTCGCCACGGGTATGCGGCATTTCCGGCACTGAGCCGGTTATTTCCTCGCGCCCGCGTCGCGCACGCCCAGCAGCAGCGCGGCGCCGGCCAGCCAGAAAACCAGGATCGTCGCCATGCCCGCGCGCTGCGAGTCGAAATAGAGCGTCGCCATGCCCAGGACGGCCGGCCCCAGGAACGCCGTCGCCTTGCCGGAAAGCGCGAACAGCCCGAACATCTCCGCGCGCATGTCAGCCGGGGCCAGCCGCGCCATCATCGACCGGCTGGCGGCCTGGGCGGGCCCGACGAAAATCCCAAGGAACGACCCGAAAACCCAGAACCACGCCTTGTCCGGGGCCAGCAGCACCGCCGCGCCGCAGACCAGCAGTGCCGCCAGCGAAATCAGGATCGTGCGCCTGGGCCCGATGCGGTCGTCGA
>JBQTIS010000356.1:0-13347 GCA_052387895.1 Rhodospirillales bacterium
TTGTGGCGCGAAGAGGCGCTTGCGATCTGAGGGAACGGCTGCATCACGAGGGGGATGTCCTCGGGCCGCATGCCGATTCCGGTATCGGCGACGAAGAATTCGGTGCTCTCGTTGGTCGGCTGGCGGATCGCCACCGTCACCTTGCCGCCCTTGGGGGTGAACTTCACCGCGTTGCTCAGCAGATTCAGCAGGATTTGCTTCAGGCGCGTCGGGTCGGCCTCGACCTCCGCGAGCTGGTATTTCGGCAGGTCCACGCCGAGCTCGATGCCGGCGTCGCCGGCGCGCGGCTGCACCAGCTTCACGCAGGCCTCGACCGCTTCGAGCGGCGACAGCGGCTCGATGTACAGCTTCTGCTTGCCAGCCTCGATCTTCGACAGGTCGAGGATGTCGTTGATGATGCTCAGCAGCATTTTGCCGCTGGCGTGGATGTCGCTCGCGTAGGTCTTGTAGGTCGGGTGGTTCGGCCCCATCAACTCGCCGGTGATGACCTCGGAAAAGCCGATGATGGCGTTCAAGGGCGTGCGCAGCTCGTGGCTCATGTTGGCCAGGAACTCGCTCTTGCTGCGGTTGGCGATTTCGGCGTGGCGCACGGCCTGCGACAGCGCGTCGGCGGCATCCTGCGCCTTGCGGTGGCTTGCCTGCAGTTCGGTATAGGCGCGGTTGCGCGCGATCACCTGGCGCTTCAGGTTATTCTGGGTCTCTTCCATACTCGCAATGTGCGCGCCGAGCGAGCGCATCGACAGGAACTCGAGCGCGCAGACCGCGGCGGCGCCGAGCGTCAGTCCGACCGTCAGCCACATCGCCAGGCGAATCAAGTTGGGATCGCTGGCGACGGTCGCGATCACGGTTGCCACCCGTTCATCCGCAGCCAGCACCGGCGCCTCGTGAATGCTCAAGAACCTTCCTTTGGCCACGCCGGAAACCGCGATCCGTGCGCCGTTCGGGCCGGCGAGCTCGATCTTCGCCGCGTCGCCGGCCGGAAGCCGGTCGTGCAGCAGTTTCTCCAGATCGGGCGCCGCGGCGACCCAGCCGGGCCCCTGTTCGGCGGCGCGTTGCGCCAGCTTCCTGGCGGCCAGTTCGCCCAGCATCTCGGCGGTCTGCGCGCCTTGGCTCAGCTCGACCGCGAAATAGGCCGCCGGCATAGCCAGGGCCAGCGCCGCCGCGAGCGTTATCGCGGACATGTGCAGACGCTTGCGCAGGCGTGCGAATTGCTGAAGCGAGCCCATGTCAGAAACTCCGGCGGCGGCGCGAGGGCCGGGTTGGGGGGGCGAATTGCATCGGCGTGGCGTGTCCCAGGGGCGGCGGATTGCGCGGCGATCGTTCGGTCGATCGCATGACTCGCAAGCCTAGGGTCGAAACCTTAACGAAGGGTTACGCGGAAGGCGCGGCGGGAGTCCGAAAAACCCCCGGAAACGAAGGAAACCGGACCTTCGGGCCCGGCTTCCCATGCCTGCGGATCGGCGCTTGGTTCTCAGCGGACCGTGGTGACCTGTCCGGTGCGCTTGTTGTAGGTAAGGGCGGGTCCGCGGAACTTCTTGTCGGCTGCGCCGCGCGGGTCGCGCGGACCCTCGCTGAACAGGTAGGAAACGACCGTCGCGATCAGCATGGTGGCCAGCATCGCAGTCGCGATCTCCTGGAACGGCGTGTGGCCGGCGACGGCGAAACCCATCAGCACCAGCACGATGACGTGGTAGGCGATGTCGAACATGCCGGAGCGGCGGAACAGCGCCACCACCAGCACATAGCCGAGGAACAGGACCAGCGAACTGCCGGCGGGAAGGGCGGAAGAGGCGGCTGCTGAACCGTTGCGCATCGGGTCCCCACGCGTCGCTACATGCTTCGATCAAGGACCAGGACCATCCTGGCGGTTGAATTGCACTTATAGAGAATTATCCGTTTTAAGTATATCAAATTCTTGCCCGACCGCAGCCGGTTTCATTCGGCGTTAACCCTGATTTTGGCGGAATCCGGCCGGCCGGCTTCGGGCTGCGCAAACCTGCGCTTGTTGCCGACGCGGGCGCTTCCTACGATGAGCGCGCGGACGGTGGCCGGGGAGAGGATCATGGACGGCGCGGCGAAGGCGGGCGGCGGCATGGGCCGGGGCGTGGCGCTGGTGGTGCAGCCGGACGAAGGCGAAAGCTTCTGGCAGCCCGAGCCCGCCAACGGCTATGCCGAGGTGCGCGTGTCCAAGCGCAACGACCCGCGCATTTCCAAGTTCTCGCACGGCATCCAGGTGATCGCGCCGGGCTGCCATGTCCGCGACCACTCGCACGAGGCCAACGAGGAGTTGCTGTACTTCGTCGAGGGCGAAGGGAAGGTCGTGATCGACGGCGGCCCGGAAAACGGCGGCGAGGAGCACCCGATCCGCGCCGGCACCTCGATGTTCTTCGGCCCGAACCGCCGCCACACCTTCATCAACACCGGCAAGACGCCGATGAAGATGCTGTGGGTGATGATGCCGGGCGGGCTCGAGGACTTCTTCGAGGGGGTCGGGCGCAAGCGCCGGCCCGGCGAGCCCGCGCCCAAGCCGTTCCCCAGGCCTGCCGACGTGCTGGAGATCGAGCGGCGCACGGTGTTCAACCCGCCGCCCAAGAAGCCGGTGAACCGGTAACCGCCGCTTACACCGCCTCCCGCGTCGGCACCACCAGCATCTGCGCCACGGTGACCGAGCGCGGCTGGTCGAGCGCGTAGATGATGGCGCGGGCGATGTCGTCGGGCTCCATCAGGGCCGGAAACCGCTTGTAATAGGCGTCGCCACGGTCCTTGTCGCCGCCGAAGCGCGCGGCCGCGAACTCGGTGCGGGTGATGCCGGGCATGATCTCGATGATCCGGATGTCGGTCTCGCGGTAGTCGTAGCGCAGCCCCTCGCTGAAGCTGTGCACGAACGCCTTGGTGGCGGCGTAGACGTTGGTGAGCGGGTATTGCCTGAGGCCCGCGGTCGAGCCCAGGTTCACCACGTCGCCGCTGCTGCGCCTGACCATCGCCGGCAGCACGGCATGGGCCACGCGCATCAGGCCGATCACGTTGGTCTCGGCGATGGCGGCGAAATCCTCCATCTTGCCCTCGTCGAAGCGCTTGCGGCCGCCCACGTCATGCCCCGCGTTGTTGACCAGGATGTCGATCTGCCGGTGGCTTTCCGGCAGCCGCTCGAAAAGAGTGGCGCAGTCCTTCGCGTCGGTCACGTCGAGCTTGAAGGCGATGGCTCCGTTGCCCAACGCCTTCGCGAGCGCCTGCAGCGGCTCCAGCCGCCTGCCCGCGCAGATCACCTTGCAGCCGCGCGCGGCCAGGCGCAGGGCCGCGGCCTTGCCCAGGCCCGCCCCCGCGCCGGTCACCAGCGCCACCGCGCCCGCCCGGATTCCGCTTTCAGCCATATCCCTGTCCCCCCTTGCGCCATGCGTCAGCGGGGGAGATTATCGCCTCGCGCGCGCCGGTTTAAGCGCCCAATCCAGAGGGTAGGCATGATGGAAAACCAGGCATTCACGGGGGTCATGGCCCCGGTTCTGACGCCGTTCGGCAAGGACCTCAGGCCGGACGGGCGCAAGCTGGCCAAGTTCTGCAAGGCGCTGCTGGCCGAGGGCTGCACCGCGCTGTCGCCGTTCGGCACCAACAGCGAGGCCAACTCGATGGGCGTGGAAGAGCGCATCGAGCTGCTGGAGCGGATCGTGGCCGCGGGCGTCGACCCGAAGAAGCTCATGCCCGGCACCGGCTCGTCGGCGCTAACCGACGCGGTGCGCGCCACCCGGCACGCGGTCGAGAAGGGCTGCGGCGGGGTGCTGCTGCTGCCGCCGTTCTATTACAAGAACATGAGCGACCAGGGGTTCTTCCGCTTCTTCGCCGAAGTGATCGAGCGGGTCGGCGACAGGCGGCTCAAAGTCTACCTCTACCACATCCCGCCGCAGACGATTCAGGGCATCTCTCACGAGCTGATCGAGCGGCTGATCAAGGCCTATCCCACGGCGGTGGTCGGCATCAAGGACAGCTCGGGCGACTGGAACAACACCGGGGCGATGCTGAAGCGCTTCCCGGGCTTCGGGATTTTCGCGGGCTCCGAGGATTTCCTCTTGGCCAACATGCGCACCGGGGGCGTCGGCTGCATCACCGCCACGGGCAATGTGAACGCGCGCATGATCCGCCGGCTCTACGAGGGCTGGCGGCGGCCCGACGCCGACCGGCTCCAGGCCGAGATCTCGGCGATCCGCAAGACCATCCAGCGCCACCCCATGATCCCGGCGATGAAGGCGTTGCGCGCGGCGTGGACCGGCGACGCCGATTGGCTCAACGTCCGGCCGCCCCTCCTGCCGCTTGGCATGGAGCAGGGCGAGGCGCTGGCCGCCGATGTCGCCAAGCTCGGCCTAACCGCGCCCGAGATGGCGCCGGCGGAATAGCGGCGCGACCGCCGCGGGTGGAGGCGGTTTTCTAGCGCGAATTGGGCGCTGCGTTGGGCGTTTGCCGGCCGCGCAGCGCCGAGAACGGCACGAGCCGGCGCTGATCCTCGTCCCACAGCGCCAGGCGCAGGCACCGGAAGCTTTCGCTGAGAGTGAGCCGCTTCGCGTTCCACAGCGGCGGGTTGTCGAGGAAGCACTCGCGCAGCCGGTAGTTCGGCACCTTGCTCGACAGGTGGTGGATGTGGTGGAAGCCGATGTAGCAGGTAAACCAATGCAGAACGCGCGGCAGGTCGTAATAGGAGCTGCCCTCGATCGCCGCCTTGTCGGCGTCCCAGTTCGCGTCCGTCTCCCAGTACGCGTCCTCGAACTGGTGCTGCACGTAGAACAGCCAGACGCCGATGCTGGCGGCCAGCAGCATCACCGGCAGGAAGCCGAGCAACAACGGCCGCAATCCGACCCATAGCGCCAAGCCGGCGACCACGGCGGCGATCGCCGCGTTCGTCCCGAACGCGCTGAGCCAATTGGACCAGCGGCGCATCTGCCGGGCCGTCGGAATCCGGTGCCGCAGCAGGAAATGATAGCCGGGGCCGACGCCCAGCATCACCAGCGGATGCCGGTACAGCCGGTAGAGCAGCCGGCGCCAGCGCGCATGCCGCAGGTATTCCCGAACGGTCATGGTGGTGATGTCGCCGATGCCGCGGCGGGCGAGGTTTCCCGTGCCGGCGTGATGCGCGGCGTGGCTGCGCTGCCAGTCGACATAGGGCGTCAGCGTCAGCACCCCCAACGCCGTGCCGAGCAGGTTGTTCGCCCATCGCGACTTGAAGAACGCGCGGTGGCCGCAATCGTGCTGGATCATGAACAGGCGCACCAGAAACAAGGCTGCCGGCACGATCGCCAGCAGCGACGCCCAGGCCTGATAGGCGATGCCCCACAGCAGCGCGGCCGTCATGGCGAGATACGGCAGCACGGTGCAGAGCAGCTGGACCGCGCTGCGGCGCGTATCCGCCACCGCGTAGGGCTTGATGAGGTCGCGCAACGACGGCGACCCGGCGCCGGCGGGCGCGGAGGCGGTCGATGCGGCGGTCATGGTTTTGCAGCGCGGCGGGCGGGGAGGCAGCACAGGCAGGATATCCGCTCGTGGTGGGTATGGCCCGAACAGCGGGCCTGCGCCGGCTGGGAAAGGGCGATGAACCGGCAGCATACGCACAAACCGGCCGCCAAACCACGAAATTCGCGGCATGCGCCGGTCGCGTTGCCGCGGCCCGCCGGTTTGCGCGGATCGGACGCCGGCCGGCTGGCTCGGCGGACCGCTTGCGGCCGCGCCGGCGGGTTGTCGATTCGGGCTGCGTGGCACGACGGAAAAGCCGGTTTTATCGCTTCCGTGCAGATATGGAATTTCGCCGCCGTCAGGTTTTGCCCCCCCCGAACGCGCCCGAGCGCAGTGAAGAGCAGCGGCCGGTTCAGACGGCCGCGGTCAACTTTTCGGCCTCCGCGAGGGCGGCCGCCAGGCTTGCATGGCTGGCCACGCCCTTGCCGGCGATATCGAACGCGGTTCCGTGGTCGACGCTGGTGCGGATGAACGGCAGGCCAAGCGTGACATTCACGCCACGGTCCAGGCCGAGATACTTGACGGGGATCAATCCCTGGTCGTGATACTGCGCCACCACGACGTCGAACTCGCCGCGCCGGGCGCGCATGAAGACCGTGTCGCCCGGCCAGGGGCCGCTCGCGTCGATGCCCTCGGCCCGGGCGCGTTCGACCGCCGGGCGGATGATCGCGGCGTCCTCGTGCCCGAAGGCTTGGTTCTCGCCGGCATGCGGGTTGAGCCCCGCGACCGCCACGCGCGGCTGCGCCAGCCCCAAGCCGCGCAGGCAGCCATGCGCCAGACGGATCGTGACCAGCTCGTGATCGACCGACAGCAGATCGGGAACCGCGCGCAAGGGGACGTGGATGGTGTCGAGCACGACGCGCAGCACGTCGCCGGCCAGCATCATGCGCACGTCCGGGACGCCGCTCAGCGCCGCCAGAATTTCCGTGTGGCCGGGGTATTCGATTCCGGCCGCGTGCATCGCCTCCTTGTTGAGCGGCGCGGTGACGATGCCGCGCACCTGCTTCGCCAGCGCCAGTTCCGCCGCGCGCCGCACATAGGCGAATGCGGCGCGGCCGGCGCGGGCATCGACGCGGCCGACCGGAAGGTTCGCGGGTAGGTTCTCGCCGGCTTGGATCGCATCGACCGTCCCGGGCTTGGCCGACCATTCGCCGGGCCGCGCGATCCGATGGACGGCCAGCTTCAGCCCCAGCGCCCGGATCGTCCGCTCAAGCACCCCGATGTCGCCGACGACGATGGCGCCGGGCGGGGCCGGCGCGCGCGCGAACAGCTTGGCCACGATCTCCGGGCCGACGCCGCAGGGATCGCCCATGGTGACCGCGAAGGGCAGGGTCATCGCGCGCCTTGCAGCCGCTTCAGAATGCCGTCCAGCGCCGGAGCGACGGCGTCGAACCAGCCCTTGGCAGAAAGCTCCTTCACCACCTGCTCGTTCAAGCCGCCCGGAGTCTGGGCGTGTTTGGCGAGTTCCAGCAGCGGTTCGGCGCCGGGCTGGGCCGCCACGGCGGCGAGCGCGTGGAACGTGGACGCCACGAACGCGCGCGCGGTATCGGCGTCGGCGCCGTTCAGCGCGGCCCAGTCCGCCGATTTGGCGGCGAATCCGTAGAACGGCGCCAGCAGCGCCGTCAGCGCCCACAGCGCCAGCAGCTCGCGCCGGTCCTTGACCGCGAGAGTCGTGCCCAGCGGCTTCAGCAGCGCCTCGACCTGCGGATCGGGCGGATAGAAAATCGCCGGGCCGATATGCAGCTCCGAGGGCGGCATCACCAGGAATCGGCCGCGCAGCACGCCGGGCTCGACCGCCGCGTCGATCCATTCGTCGGCCACCGGCGCGATCAGGCTCAGGACCTTCTGGCCCGGCCTGAACTTGAGCGCGGCGACCACTTCGCGCGCGATCTGCGGGCGGATCGCCAGCACCACCCAGTCGCTGCCGTCCACCACCGCCTGGTTGTCGCGCGCCACGACGACCCGCTTGAAGCGCCGTGCGAGGTCCGCGGCGGTTCCGGCGTTGCGCGGCGAGACCAGAATTCGCTCCGGCGGCTCGGGCGCGGTGCACAGGCCCGCCGCCATCGCGGCCGCGATGGGCCCGGTGCCGATGAAACCCAGGATCATGCGCGATCAAACGACCTGGAACCCGTGCGCGTAGGGGTCGCGGTCGTCCACGAAAATCGTGTTGATGCCGGTCACGCGCGCCCAGCCGCCGATCGAGGGTTTGATCGCTTCGTGGTTGCCGACCGTGGCCGTGTCCTCGATCCGGCCGTGGAACAGGCTGCCGATGATGCTTTCGTGGATGAACTCGTCGCCCTTCTTGAGCTTGCCCTTGGCGGCGAGCTGCGCCATGCGCGCCGAGGTGCCGGTGCCGCAGGGGCTGCGGTCGATCGCCTTGTCGCCATAGAACACGGCGTTGCGCGCATGCGCGCCCTTCGCGCGGGGCTTGCCGGTCCACAGGATGTGGCTGACGCCCTTGATCGTGGGGTCGAGGGGATGCTGCACGGCCACGGCCCGGTTCAGCGCCTTGCGAAAGCCCGGGCTCATGCGCACGAAATCGGCGGCGGTGAAGTCCTCCATCCCGCGATAGTTCTTCTGCGGCTCGACGATGGCGTAGAAGTTGCCGCCATAGGCGATGTCCACCGCGATCTCGCCGAGGCCCGGACACTCGGCCTTCACGTCGGTCATGGCGAGGTAGCTCGGCACGTTGTGGATGCGCACTTCCTCCACGAAGCGGCCCTCGCGCCTGACGTGGGCGGTGACGACGCCGGCGGGCGTGTCCAGCACCAGCTTCGCGGGATCGCGTTGCGCGGCAAGCCCATGTTCCAGCGCCGTGGTCACCGTGCCGATGGTGCCGTGCCCGCACATCGGCAGGCAGCCCGACACCTCGATGAACAGGATGGCGATGTCGCAGTCGGGCCTGGTCGGCGGGTAGAGGATCGAGCCGGACATCACGTCGTGGCCGCGCGGCTCGTACCGCAGGGCGGTGCGCACCCAATCGAAGTGCTTCAGGAAGTACTGCCGGCGCTCGCTCATAGTGGCGCCCTGCAACGCGGGCCCGCCGCCGGCGACCACGCGCACCGGGCAGCCGCAGGTGTGCCCGTCGATGCAGAGATAGGTGTTCGAGGCCATTCAGGTGCGCCCGTTTGCCGTGTTCGCGGTCCTTATCCTTCGACAAGCTCAGGATGAAGCTTCGACAGGCTCAGGATGAGGCTTCGACAAGCCTAGAATAAGGACCGAATCTGATCGCCTCGTCCTGAGCCTGTCGAAGGACGAGACGCGCGGCGATTATCGGCCTTGGACGACGCAGGTCAAGAAGCGCGATCCCACGGCGCACCGCTCGGAAGTCGGGTTAGCGGGGCCTGGGCCGGCGGTTTTGTGTTGACATGAGGGACGTGATTCCGTTCGGGCTTTGATTCTTTGAGATGCGCGATCATGACGCGGATGAGCGGTGTGGACATTGACGCTGAGATGCCGCGGGCGCGGCGGCCGTTGACGTTCGCGGCGATTTATGATGGGGCGACGCGTACCGAGAGCTATCCTGCTAATTGCGTGAATTCCGAATTGGGTCTCATGCCTTCGGCATCGCTCGAAAATGCAGGTTTGATTCTTTCAAGCGTATATGCCTGTAGGCTGCCTTTGTTCTTGGCGGCGAAGGATCCGCAAGGAGACATGTCAAACAAATTACGAAGAAGATTGTAGGTGTATTCAGACAGGGTGATCGTTCCGACCTGACACCCTGATTCCATCCGGGCTGCGACGTTCACAGTATCGCCCCAGATGTCATAGGCGAACTTGCTGCTGCCGACCACGCCGGCGATGACCGGCCCTGTATGAACCCCTATGCGCAGCTGCCAGGGCGTCAGGTGGAGCTTCGCCCGCTCTCTATTCATCATTCGCAAATGCTCGCGCATTTCGAGACCAGCCAAGGCGGCATCGACTGCGTGGGTATGATTGGGCTCGGGGACCCCGCCTACCGCCATATAGCCGTCCCCGATGGTCTTTATCTTCTCCAGGCCATGTCGCTCCACAATTTCATCGAATCGCGAGAAGTAGTCGTCGAGTTGCTGGATCAACCGACTCGGCTCCATGCTCTCTGCGAGCCTCGTAAATCCCGAGAAGTCGGCGAAGAGCACAGTTGCGGAGTCATAATACCGGGGTTGAACATGCCCTCTTCGTTTCAGTTCTTCAGCAACCGACTTCGGAAGAATGTTGAGAAGAAGGCGCTCGGCTTCCGATTTCTCGGCCTCGATCCGTCGATGCGCTTCCTCCAGTTCGGTGAGCTTTCGCCGGAGCTCCAGTTGGGTCATCACCTGATGAGCGAGGCAGCGGATTGCCTCGGTTTGCTCGAATTTCATGTCGCGCGGCCGGAAATCCATCACGCACAGGGTGCCAAGGGCAAACCCTTCGCGGTTGATCAGCGGCATCCCGCAGTAAAACCTGAAATAGGGTTCGCCCGCCACGAAGGGATTTGTCGCAAAGCGTTCATCTGCGGCAAGGTCCGGCACGACGAGCAGGTTCGCCTGGCTTACCGTGGCGGAGCAGATACTGAGTTCGCGCGGCCTTTCGCCCCGAGGTAGGCCGCATCGCGACTTCGCCCAATGCCGCCGGTCGTCGATGAAGCCAACGGTGGCGACCGGGCATTCGCTCACGTGAGCGGCGAGTCTTGTGATCTCCTCGTAGGCCAGTTCAGGAGCGGTATCGAGGATGTTGTAGCTGCGAAGAGCCGCTACGCGATCGGCGTCATTCAGGAACCGAACGTCCATCGCAGCCCCAACCTCGCTGGACAAGCCTAATAGTGTATTCCACCCTTGGACTAATACAAGCTGGATAGGCGGGAGTTTTACGGCGGGACGCGGCTATCGGGCGGCGAGGTATCGACGGCTTCTCCGCCCTTGGGCACGTACAGGCACGCGGTCTCGACGCGCCCGTCCACGCGCACCAGGCAGCGCTGACACTGGCCGATGGCGCAGTGGAAATCGGCCGAAACGCCGGCGACGAGAAGCGCCGCCAGCAGGCTTTGTCCGCGCGGCATGGCCAAGGGGCCGCCGTCCACGGTGATCTGCACCGTTTCGCGCGTTTCGCCGATGGAACGATAGCGGCTCATTTGAAGAATCTTTTCGGGTCGCACGCCGAAGCGAAGCGCGAACCCTTGCCCGTCAGCATGGCGGCGACCATCGCGCCGGTCGCGCCGGCAAGCCCGTGGCCCGCGCCTTCGTGGCCGGTCGCCACGTAAATCAGCCCGCGCTCGTCCACCGGACCGATCACCGGCAAGCCGTCGGGCGTGCACGGGCGCAGGCCCGCGTAGCCGCGGATCGCGCGCAAGGCGGCGAGACCCGGAACCAAACGCACGCAATCCCGCATGACGAGTTTCAGCACGTCCATGTCAACGCCGGTGTCGAAGCCGACGAACTGGCGCGAGCTGCCGCACAGGATCGTGCCGCTTCGCGTGCCCTCGACGATGGCCGCCGTCTGCGGGCGCGGATCGTCGGGGTCGATCTCCTCCACCAGCGCGTTGTAGGCGAAATCGGCGATCTTGGTTTTCACGGCCACGCCGGAACGCTCGAGCACGCAGATCTGCCCCTTGCGCGGCAGCACCGGCAGCTCGATGCCCTTTCGGTTCAAGATGGGCGGCTTGAGCAGGCTGGGGGTCCACACGCCCGCGCATAGGATCAGGTGACCGCAAGTAACGTCGGACGCGGAGGCGAAGCGCAGGGCCACGCCGCCGGAAGCGGGCTCGATGCCCAAAAGCTCGTCGTAGAAGCGGTGCTCCACGCCGCGCGAACGCAGATGCCGCGCGATCTGATAGCAGGCCAGCATCGGCTGCACCTGGCTGTCGTCCGGCCACCAGCCCACCGCCGCCGCCTCGGGATGCAGCGCCGGCTCGACGCGATGGAACTCCCCCGGCTTCAAGAACTCGGCGCGCACGCCCAGCGCGGCATGGCTGTCCACCTGCCGGCGCAGGGCGTCCGCCTGTCCGGGGTCGAGCGTGGCCAGGGTCGCGCCCTTCTTGTCGTATTCGCAGTGATTGCCCAGGGACGCGATCATCGCGTCCCAATGCCCGAAGCTGTCGCGGGTCATGTCGAACAAGACGCCCATCGGACCGTTGGGAGACTTGTCGCTGATGAGCAGGTTGCCGTCCGAGGCGCGCGACGTGCCGGCCGCCAGGCCGTTGCGGTCCACCGCCAGCAGCTTCAATCCCGCGTCGGCCAGGTGCAGCGCCGTGAAGCTGCCGATGATTCCGGTGCCGATCACCACGGCGTCGTAGCTAGCCACCGATTAGTTCCTTCACGGCGGCGGGCCGGACGAACGCCTTCTGGCTCAAGGGCGCGCGGGGCGCCGTGCCGGCCTCGGCGATCAGACGTCCGGCGATCGGCTCGCAATAGCGGCCCTGGCAGCTTCCCATGCCGCAGCGCGTGACGATCTTGACCGAGGAGAGGTCGCGGAGTCCGTCCGCGACAGCCCGGCGCACCTTGCCGACACTCACGTTTTCGCAGGCGCAGGCGATGGCCGCGTCGGCGGCGGGCGACTCGTGGGCGGCCATCGCCGCTTCCAGCGCCGCGCCGAAGCGCGCGAGGCGCCGCGCCTTGCGCTGCAAGCTCGCGCGGTTGCGGCCGAGAAAGGCCAGCGCCGCGATCCGGCCGCTTAGCCGCGCGTGCGGCCCGCCGCGAACGCCCGCGCCCTCGCCGCACACGAATATGCCGGGCATGGAGCCGCGATAGTCCGCGTCCACGGGTGTGTAGAAATATCGGCCGGTTCCGGACCAGGCCTGCGCGCAGCCCGCGCTGCGGGCTAGCTGCGTTTGCGGCGCGAAGAAATCGGAGATGCCGGCGTGGTCGAACGCGACGCGCGCGCCGTCGTCGAGCGTCGCTTCGCCGCCGCCGAGCTCCGCGACGCGCCGGCCCCAGCGCACCGCGGTCCCCGCGCGTCGCAGCGCGATTTGGGCTTTCAGCATGATCGCGAAGCTGTCCCAGCGCGCCTTGGGCAAAAGCCGCGCATAAGCGGCGATGGACAGCGCGTCCACGACGGCCACGACGTTCGCGCCCGCGCGCGCGAGATCGGCCCCGACGACGTGCAGGAACGGCCCGGCGCCAGCGATCAGCACGCGCCCCTGCGGCGCGACACCCTGGCCCTTCAGCAGCGCTTGCAGCGCGCCGGCGGAGCTCCAGCTCGCGTGGCGGGAGCCGCGCGGCAGCATCCCATCGCAGGCCCCGGCGCACAGGAACACGGCATCGTAGCGCGCGACGCGCAACGCCGCGCCGTCGTCCCATTCCACGTCGCGTTCCGGCGACACGCGCAAGACCCGGCAGCCGGCGCGGAACCTGCAATGCGCGCGGCCCTCGGGCGCGGCTTGCGGGGCGTCGAACCGCTTTCGGCCGATATTGCCGCCCGCGCGCTGCTGCTCGTCGAACAGGTCGTGCGCGACGCCCGCCACCGACAGGATTTCGCCGACCGCTCCGCCCGCGGGCCCCGCGCCGACGATGGCCGCGCGCGTCACGGCGCTTGCTTGAACCGCTCGTCGACCTCGACCTGGTAGCCGTTGGCGAGCCGGTTGGTCTCGTTGGCCATGCCCACCACGGCCATGAGTTCCCCCAGCATCGCCTCGGTCATGCCCGCCTTGCGCGCCGCGGCGGTGTGCGAGCGGATGCAGTATTCGCAGCCGTTGGTGACGCTGACGGCCAGGTACAGCATCTCCTTGGTGAGCGCGTCGAGCGCCCCGGGCTTCATGGTCTGCTTCACGCTCTCCCAGGTGCGTTTCAAGGTCGGGGGATGGTGCGCCAGGGCCAGCCAGAAATTGTTGATCCAGTCGATTTTGCGCGTGGCCATGATGTAGTCGTATACGGCGCGCACCGGCATGGGCGCCTTGTCGTA
>JBQTIS010000357.1:0-13513 GCA_052387895.1 Rhodospirillales bacterium
GCGGGGGCTTGTCCTGCGGGCCACGCCTATCCTCGGGCTCTGGGCCTCGGGCATTCTGATCCGCGCCATGGCCCCGCTGCTGAAGGACACGAAAACCGAGCCGCCGGTCGTGGCGATGGACGAAACCGGGAAGGCTGCGGTGCCGTTGCTGGGCGGGCATCGCGGCGCCAACGCTCTGGCGCGCGCGGCGGCGCGGGCCGCGGGCGGCTTCGCCGCGATCACGACCGCGGGCGACGCGCGCTTCGGCCTGGCGCTGGACGATCCGCCGAGGGGATGGCGCGTAGCCGATCCGTCGCGGGCGAAAAAAATTGCCGCTGCGCTGCTGGCGGGCGAATCGGCGGCGCTGTCGGTCGATGACCGGCTCGACCGCCGGATCGCCGATTGGCTCACCCGCGGCGGCGCGAAATTCGCCGAGCATGGAAGGTCGTGCATTCGCGTAACCGACCGGCGCGCGGACGCGAAGGCCGCGCTGACGCTGCATCCGCCGACCCTGGCCTTGGGCGTGGGCTGCGAACGCGGAACCGCCGCAAGCGAGCTGATCGCCCTGGCCGAACGCGCGCTGGCGAAGGCCGGGCTCGCCAGGGAATCGGTGGCGGTCGTCTGTTCCATCGACCAGAAGGCCGACGAGGTGGCGGTGCACGGTCTGGCGCGGCATCTCGGCGTCCCGGCGCGGTTCTTCCCGGCCGAGCGGCTGGAGAGCGAAACCCCGCGCCTTGAGAATCCGTCGGACCTGGTTTTCCGCGCGACCGGCTGCCACGGCGTGGCCGAGGGCGCGGCGCTGGCGGCGGTGGGCCGGCACGGGGCGCTGGTCGCGGCCAAGCGCAAGTCGCGCCGCGCCACCGCGGCCGTGGCGCGCAGCCCGGTGGCTCTGGACCCCCGGCGCATCGGCCGCGCGCGAGGGCGGCTGTGGATCGTCGGCATCGGCCCGGGCGACGCGACGCTGCGCACGCCACAGGCCAGCGCCGCTTTGGCCGAGGCCAGGCACATTGTCGGCTACCGGCTCTACTTGAAGCTGCTGGGGCCGGCGGTCGCCGGCAAGCGACACTATCGCGGCGAGCTTGGCGCGGAGGAGAGCCGCGCGCGGCTGGCGCTCGACCTCGCGGCGCGGGGCGAGGACGTGGCGCTGGTGTCCTCGGGCGACGCCGGCGTATATGCCCTGGCGGCGCTGGTTTTTGAGCTGCTGGAGCGGGAGGATCGCGCGGACTGGAACCGGGCGGCGATCGAGGTGGTGCCGGGCGTGTCGTCCCTGCTGCTGGCGGCGGCCCGCGCCGGAGCGCCGCTGGGGCACGATTTCGCCGCGATTTCGCTGTCCGACCTGTTGACGCCCTGGAGCGCGATCGAGCGACGGCTGAAGGCGGCGGCGCGGGGCGATTTCGCCGTGGCGCTGTTCAACCCGGCCTCGGCGCGGCGGCGCGGGCAGTTGCCGCGCGCGCTCGCCATTCTCAGCGCGGCGCGGCCGAA
Organism: Rhodospirillales bacterium; assembly: GCA_052387895.1. Taxonomy (GTDB): domain Bacteria; phylum Pseudomonadota; class Alphaproteobacteria; order JAEULC01; family JAEULC01; genus JAEULC01. The sequence continues at coordinate 1,462 of JBQTIS010000357.1, forward strand.
GGACACGCCGGTCGTGGTCGCGCGCAATGTCGGCCGCCCCGGCGAATCCGTGGCCCTTACCACACTCATGGAAATCGACCCGGCCGGGGTGGACATGCTGACCCTCTTGCTGATCGGATCGAGCGCCACCAGGGTGGCGCGGCGCGGCGAGCGGCGCTTCGTTTATACGCCGCGCGGCTATGCGGCGAAGGCGAAGCGCAAGTGACGGTAGTTCATTTCATCGGCGCGGGGCCCGGGGCGCCCGATTTGATCACCGTCAGGGGATTGAACCTGGTGCGGCGCTGCAAGGTGGTGCTGTACGCGGGCTCGCTGGTGCCGCGCGCGGTGATCGCCGAAGCGCCCGGGGACGCGCTGGTCGTCGACACGGCGCCCTTGCATCTGGACCAAATCGTGGCCGCGATGGAGCGCGCCGTACGCGCCGGGCACGAGGTGGCACGGCTGCATTCCGGCGACCCGTCGCTCTATGGCGCGATCGCCGAGCAGATGCGCCGGCTGGACGCCCTCGGCATCGCCTACGACGTGACGCCGGGCGTGCCGGCCTATGCCGCGGCGGCCGCGGCGCTCAAAGCCGAGTTGACCCTGCCGGGCATCGCGCAGACCATCGTGCTGACGCGCACATCCGTGCGCGCCTCGCCCATGCCCAGGGGCGAGGACCTGGCGACCCTGGCCGGAAGCGGCGCGACGCTGGCGATCCACCTCTCGGTCAACAACATCGCGCGGGTAGTGCGCGAGCTGACGCCGCGCTACGGCGCGGACTGTCCGGTGGTGGTGGCGGCGCGCGTGAGCTGGCCGGACCAGGCGATCCTGCGCGGCACGCTGAAGGACATCCGCGCGAAAGTGAAGCAGGCGGGCATCACGCGCACCGCGCTGATCCTGGTGGGTCCGGCGCTGGCCGCCAAGGGTTTCTCCGACAGCCGCCTATACGCCGCCGATCACGGCCACGTCCTGCGCAAGGCGGCGCTGGGCAAACCCGGAGCCGGCGGAACTTCCGCTTCGAAAAAGCGATCTAAATTGCCCGGGGCTTGAGCTTACAGCGGCTGGAGCGTGTATGCGGGATGCGAAAGGAGTTCGACGTCATAGTGAATTCCCTCGCGCGGATGGAAAACCACATTTTGTCGGCCTTCGACAGCGCTCTTGCGAATGCGCGTTGGGACGCGGCCGAGATGCTGCTCCGCGCGCTCGAGGCGTTGCATCCGACTCCGTCGCCTGGTTCGCCGCTCGACCGGGCCTATGCGACGATCGCCGACGCCACGTCGCCGGATCCGTGGCCGGGTACGCAAGTTAGACGGCGGCGGAGATCGGCAGCAAGACCCGCGGGCCGACGTCGCTTGGCCGATGCATGATCTTGCTTCGGTCTTGGCCGAAATCGACGGCGTCACGCTGTCGGCTGTCGCCGTCATGGCGCTGGCGGGAGCGATCGTCGGCATCGCGCCCGGATCGTATCCATTGGCGGCGGTTGCGGTTGGGTTCGCCGCCGGCGAAAACGCTCACGGCGCCACTGCGAGCCGCACACGCGGGCTCCGCCTCAGCCTGGGCTATGCACTTGGAATCGCGGTCGTTGACGCGGCCGTCGGCGCGCTGTTCGGCTTGGCCGGCTTCATGGTGCTGGGCGTGCTGGCAGTCGCCATGGTCTACGTCTATTTCGGCCTAAGCATGCTCTTGACCATCGCTGCATTGGCCCTGTTGCGCGTGATCCATTTGCGGTTCCGGTTGCTCTATGCGGCAGCGCGCCCAGTCAAGAAATTCCGCGATTCGTTCGGCCTGGGCTTGCTGTTCGGGCTGACGACCTGCCCGGCATGCACCCCCCTGATTCTGCCCGTGCTGATCGCTGCCAGCACGACGGGCGATGTGCTGATGGGCGGCGTATTGTTGCTCGCATTCGGTCTTGGGCGTGGGGTGCCGATATTGGCGGCAGGCACGGCGACGGGCGTGTTGGCCCGGATGACCGAGCTTATGCATATCGCGGTGTGGTTCGACCGGACCGTCGGCGTTCTGCTGTTTGCGGCGGCGCTGTGGTTCGCCTATCAGGGCGCGATCTACGCCGGATGGTTGGCGCCGGCTGCGGGGCAGTGACCGGCGCCGACGGTGGCAGCGATGCGCGGTCAGCGCGCGCCCGCTTCCTTCAGCAGCTTGGGAACATGCGGGTTGCGGCCTTCCTGCGACCACATCAGCGCGGTGCGGCCGGTGTGGTCGGTAGCGTTGACGTCGGCCTTGGCCGCCAGCAATTGGCGCACCACGCCTTCGAAACCCCGGCGTGAGGCCACCATCAGCGGCGTGGTGCCCTGGCGGTCGGGATCGTTGGCCGGGGCGCCCAACTTCAGCAGCAGCTCCAGCGCGTCTTCATGGCCCATGGCGGCCGCCCAATACAGCGCCGAGCGTCCCTGCTTGTCCTTGATACGCACATTGGCCTTGTTCTTGACCAGAATCTCGATGATCTCGACATAGCCGCCCGCAGCCGCGTACATCATCGCGGTGCGGCCGTTGGAATCCGCCGTGTTGGCGCTTTGGCCGCGGATCAGGGTGCGGGCGACGTCTTCCGTCTTGCCGTTCTTGACCAGCTCCAGAAAGTCGGCGTCCGGCGTCTGTATGATCTGCGCGCGCGCGGCGCCGCAAACGAACAGCGGCGCGACGATGACGGCGAGGATAAGGAGATGCGGACGGGATTGGTTCATGGCGTTTTCCAAGGGGCGGCCGGTTCGGGCAGATGCCCGGAAAGTCCGATGAATGAGGTAGCCGGTTCCGGCATGCGATTCTAGCCCTTCATCGTCCGCTCCAGCCAGTCCAAGGCATGCTCCACCGAATCGACCACGGGCGGGGGCGGAACCGGCGGGCGTCGGATCATCACCACAGGCAGGCCGAGCTCGCGGGCGGCCTGGATCTTGGCATAGGCGCCGGCGCCGCCGCTTTGCCGGCTGACCACTGCGGCGATTCGCCGCTCCGCGAACAGCCGGCGCTCGTCGGCCACGGTGAAAGGACCGCGCGCCTGGAGAAACCGCCAGCCGGCGGGCAGCTTCATGGGCGGCGGCGAGATCGCGCGCAGCAGGAACGGCTTTCCGGCGAGCCCGGCGAAGGCCTGAAGCTCGCGCCCGCCGCCCAGGTTCCCGAGGGCCAGGAACGCGCGCCCGCCCAGCGCCGCGACAGCCTGGGCCGCCTCTGCGGCGTCGCGCGCGTCGATCCAACGGTCGCCCGCCTCGCGGGGCCAGGGCGGGCGCAGCAGGCGGCAGCGCGCCACGCCCGTCGCCGCCGCGGCCTCGGCGGCCGAGATTTGCATGACGGCGGCGAAGGGATGGGTGGCGTCGATCAGGAAATCGACCGCCTCGTCCCGCAGGTAGCGCGCGAGACCCTCGGGACCCCCGAAGCCGCCGCTGCGTACGCGCCCGGGCGGTGGCACCGGCTCGGCGGTGGCGCCGGAAAGCGACGAAATCACATCGAGCCGGCCGCCGTGCAGGTCCAGCGCGCGCCGCGCCAGCTCGGCCGCTTCGGCCGTGCCGCCGAGAATCAACAGACGGCGGCTGCCGCGATCTTCGCGCATGTCCGTTCCGCGAGGCCGCTTCACGTCACTTTGCCCGCTTCGCCCGGCGCAAGATATAGGTGTCCATGATCCAGCCCTTCCTGCTTCGGGCGCGGGTTCTTATCCGTTCGTAGTCGTCCACCACGTCGGCCAGCCTTCCGGACAGCAGCACCTCGTCCTTCATGCCCAGATACGCGGCCCAATAGAACTCGGCGTCCTTGTCCGCGAATCGCTTCACGGCGGAATGCTGGTCCAGCATCACGACGACATTCTCGGCCTCGCGTTTGCCCTCGTCGTTGAGCCTGCGGCCGGTCGTGATCGCGATCGACTCGCCGGCCCGGTTCAGGGGAATCCTGTGCTTTTCTGCCAGCGCCTGGATCGAGGTTATCCCGGGCACGACCGCGTACTCGAATTCAACGTCGCGCGCGGCCAGGATGCTTTGCAGTATCTCAATGCTGCCGTCGTACAGGCAAGGATCGCCCCAGATCAGGAACGCGCCGGTTTGATTCGCCTTCAGCTCGCGCTTGATCAATCGCGCCGTCACGGCGCGCTTGCGCCGCCTCCAGTCGTCGATGCCGCTCCGGTACGACGACCGGTCGATCTTGCGCTCAGGTTCCTTGGCCGATACCACGCGGTATTTTTTTCCGGCGGCGAATTTCTCGATCATGCCCCGCCGGATTCGGGTCAGCTCGTTTTTGCCCCGCCCCGCCTTCTCGAACAGGAAGAACACGTCGGCCCGCTTCATTGCCGCGATCGCCTGGAGCGTCAGGTAGCGCGGATCGCCGGGTCCGATCCCGATCAGGAAAATCTTACGCATCGTTCCATGAACTCCCAGGGATTCCCGGACCCGCGCGGCCGGATGGGCGCAACCGTCCGGGTGCCATCAAAGCACGGATTCCGCCGGGCTGCGCCAGCGCCGGCGATGCTAGCGGGCCATGGGGCCCCGGTGTAGGGTTTCGGCATGGCTGAGACCGACGATTTCGCGCCGCCGGCGTTCTTGCCCGGGCATGTATGGCTGGTCGGCGCGGGGCCGGGCGATCCCGGGCTGCTCACGCTTCTGGCCTTGCACGCGCTCAAGACCTGCGACGCGGTGGTGTACGACGCGCTGGTGGACGGCCGCGTGCTTAAGCTGGCGCGGCCGGGCGCCGAGCGCGTGTACGCGGGAAAACGCGGCGGCAAGCCGTCGCCCAGCCAGCCCGACATTTCGGACCGCCTGGTGCGCTTGGCGCGCGAGGGCAAGCGCGTGTTGCGGCTGAAGGGCGGCGATCCGTTCGTGTTCGGCCGCGGCGGCGAGGAAGCGCTGGCGCTGGTCGCGGCCGATGTGCCGTTCCGCATCGTGCCGGGCGTGACCGCGGGCATCGGCGGCCTTGCCTATGCCGGCATCCCGGTGACGCACCGCGACACCAACTCAGCCGTCACGTTCGTCACCGGCCACCACGCCGGCGGCGACGTGCCCGAGGGCATCGACTGGGCGGCCTTGGCCAAGGGCGCGCCGGTCCTCGTGTTCTACATGGCGCTGAAGCATCTGGCGGAAATCCGCGCCCGGCTGGTGGCGGGCGGCCGGAGCCCGGCCGATGCCGTGGCGCTGGTGTCCAGGGCGGCGACCGCGGATCAGCGCGTCGTGGAAACCACGCTGGGCGCGTGCGTGGAAGACGCGGCGGCGCGCGGCGTCGAGCCGCCGGCGATCGTGGTGGTCGGCGAAGCGGTTCGGCTGCGCGCCGGGCTGGACTGGCTGGGCGCCGCCGCGGGCCGCAGGCTCGATTCCGATCCGCTTGGGCTGAAGCGCCGGCGCGAGGCGGGATGAGCGCGACCCTGCTGCCGATACGCCTTTCGATCTGCGGGGTGCGCGAGCTGGACGGCTTTGCCGAGGCCGGGGTCAGCGACGTGCTGTCGATCCTCGATCCCGAGCAACCCGTGCCCGACTCGTTCCAGCGCTACGCCCCGCACCGGCGCACCACGCTGCGCTTCGACGACGTGGTGCTGCCCAGCCCCGGCCACGCCATGCCGGCGCAGGACCACGTCGCCGCGATCCTGGAATTCGGCGAGCGCCTGACGGCGGCGGACGGCGCGGCGCATCTGCTGGTGCATTGCTACGCGGGCGTTTCGCGCTCGACCGCCGCGGCTGCGATCCTGATGGCCCAGCGCAATCCAGGCCGCGAGCGGGACGCGTTCATGGCGCTGATCGGCGTGCGCCCGCGCGCCTGGCCGAACAGCCGCATGGTGGCGCTGGCCGACGACCTGCTGGCGCGGCGCGGGCGATTGCGCGCCGGGCTCGACGCCTATTACCGCGAAGCGGTGAAGCGCTATGACGGCCTGGCCGACTACATCCGCTCGATCGGCGGGCGCGGCCACGAAGTGCCGGACCTGGCGCGCTAGCGCCGGCCTTGGGGCGCTACCGGCACGCCAGCGCCGGCTAGAATTTGTAGCCGTAGCGCAGGCCGAAATCGTCGTTGCCCTGGTTGCGCTCGGCGATCCAGCCTGCGTTCGAGTAGTGGTCGACCATGAACGAAATGCTGTGCACGTCGAGGAAGCGGTAGCCGAATTCCAGCGCCTCGCGGAACACGACGCGCGAACCCATCAGGCGCCGGGGTGGATCGCGGTCGTGCGAATCGAGCCAGCCGTCGTGCACGGCCATGCCGAAGAAGCCCTCGACGAACAGGCCCTTCCACACGAAGCCGCCCCAGGTGAGGCCGCCATAGAGGAAGCTGGTGTCGCCGGCGGTGTTGATGCTGGCGCCGATCGTGGGCCGAGGCTCGAACAGAAGCGACAGGAACCCGGGCGAGGCGAAGCGCGCCTCCATGTTGATCTGCGCGCCGTCCTCGGTTCGCGAGGCGATCGGCCCGCGGTTATGCGCCAAGAGGCCGAAGCGCAGTTCGGAAAGGCCGTATTTCGAGCCGGCGCCGTAGCGCAGCCGGTCCTCGGCCGGCGGGGCGGAAGCAGGCGCTGCGGCCGGCGCGGGCGCCGCTTGCGCCAGTTGCCCCGGCTTGCCCGGCGCGGCGGCCGCTGGCGCCGGGGGTATCGGTGCGGCGGGCGGCGGCGCTGCGGCGGTGCTGGCGACCAGAACCTCCTGGAGGGGCGGCTGAGCCCGCTCAGCGCCCCAGGCGGCGGGCGGCGGCGGCGACCATTGCGGCGCCGGGTGATAGGCGGATTGCAGCGGCGGGGGCGGCTCGCGCCAGCCGCCGAGATATTGGTCGTAGGGCCGGCGATAGGCGTCGGGGCTGGCCGGCACGCGCGCGGCGCCGCCGAGATCGAGCGTGCCCGGATCGTAGAAGCGCGCCGTGCGCGGCAGCGTGGGGCGCGCCTGCGGGTCGATGGCCTGGGCCAGCGCCGGAACCGCCGCGGTCAAGCCGCAGGCAAACGCGCAGGCGCGAATCGCTGCCCGTGATGCAGAAAACCGTGGAGCGGCGATCACTAGCATCGAAGCGTTGCTCCCTCTCGCGGCCCATTTTCGGGCTCTTGATTGGTGTTTCTTGATAAAATACCCCCGGGCCGTTCCCTAAGTCCATAAAATCTGTGACGTTAATAAAACACTGTTGCATTTATGAAACTTTTTGCCGCGCTGCGTTAGCCAGACACTGGGCCCGTAGCAGTCTGGCAAGGGCTTAAGCGAAGATGCCGCTCATGAATTCCGGGTTGTTGCGGCCGGCGATGATGGTCCTGGCGGGGGTGTCGATCGCGCTCGCCCTTGGCCTCTTGGCGCGGGCGCTGTGGCTGGCGCCCGAGGCCGGGGGCGGACGTGAGGCCAGCGTCACCGGCACGGCGCTGGTCGGCGGGCCGTTTTCGTTGATCGACCAGGACGGCCGTCGCGTCAGCGACGCCGATTTCCGCGGCAAGCTGATGCTGATCTATTTCGGGTACACCTTCTGCCCCGACGTGTGCCCGACCGAGCTTTTGGACATGAGCCAGGCGATCGACGCGCTGGGCAAGGACGGCGATGAAGTGCAGCCGATCTTCATCACGGTCGATCCCCTGCGCGACACCCCGGCGGCGCTGAAGCAATTCCTGGTCAACTTCCACCCGCGCATGCTGGGCCTGACCGGCACGCCCGAGGAAGTACAGGCCGCGGCCAAGTCGTACCGCGTGTACTACGCCAAGGCGTCGGGGGCGGAACGCGACTATCTGGTGGATCACACCTCGATCGTCTATCTGATGGACCGCGAGGGACGCTACCTCACCCATTTCGGCGCGAACGTGCGCGGCGACCGGATGGCCGCGGCGATCAGAAAGTTCCTGTGATCGCGGCCCAAGGCGGCGCCAGGGGATTGATCCTCGCCGCGCCCGCGTCGGGCTGCGGCAAGACCACGGTCACGTTGGGACTCCTGCGCCATCTCAAGCGTACGGGCGTCCGCGCGGCGTCGGCCAAGGCCGGACCCGACTACATCGATCCCGCCTTCCACGCCGCGGCCGGCGGGCGCGATTGCCTGAACCTGGATTCCTGGGCGATGCGGCGCGAGACCATCGCGGCCACGCTGGCCCTGCTGGCGCGCGATGCCGAGGCGATTCTGTGCGAGGGCGCGATGGGGTTGTTCGACGGCGCCGGCCCCGCCAACGCCGGCTCGACCGCCGAGCTGGCGGCGATACTGGGCTGGCCGGTGGTGCTGGTGGTCGACATCGCGCGCCAATCCGCGTCGGCCGCAGCGCTGGTCGCGGGCTTCGCCGCGCATCGCCCGGACGTGACGGTGGCGGGCGTGATTTTGAACCGCGCCGCCTCGGCCGGCCACGCCGAGGCCGCCAACGCGGCGATCGCCGACGCCGTGCCGCGCATCAGGCGCCTGGGCTTTCTGCCGCGCGACGGCGCGCTCGCGCTGCCGGAACGCCATCTGGGCCTGGTACAGGCCGGCGAGCATGCGACGCTGGACCGGTTTCTCGACGCCGCCGCCGACGCGGTCGGCGCGCATGTCGACGCGCGCGCGCTCATCGATCTCGCCCGGCCCGCGCCGCTGCCGGCCCCCGCGCCGGAAGCGCCGCCGCCCTTGCCCAGGCTGGGCCGGCGCATCGCCGTGGCGCGCGACGCGGCATTCTCGTTCGCCTATCCGCAACTGCTGGAGGGCTGGCGGCGCGAGGGCGCAACGCTGACGTTTTTCTCGCCGCTCGGCAACGAGGCGCCGGAAGGCGAGGCGGACGCGGTGTACCTGCCCGGCGGCTATCCCGAGCTTCATGCTGGGCGCCTGGCCGCGGCCGGGAATTTCCGCGCCGGCGTTCGCACCGCCGCGGCGCGCGGCGCCACGGTCTACGGCGAATGCGGCGGCTACATGACCCTGGGAAGCGGCTTGGTCGACCGCGAGGGAAGACGCTACGCGATGCTGGGGCTGCTGAAGCTGGAATCGTCCTTCGCCCATCCCAAGCTGCATCTGGGATACCGCCGCGCGGCGCTGGCCGGCGACACGGCCCTGGGCAAGGCGGGCCAGGCGCTGCGCGGCCATGAGTTCCACTATGCCAGCGCGGTGGACGAGGGGCCGGGCGATCCGCTGTTCCACCTGAGCGACGCTTCGGGCCGCGCGCTGGGATCGGCCGGCCGCGTGGCGCGGCACGGCAAAGGTCTTGTCATGGGCTCGTTCGCGCACCTGATCGACCGGGAATAGCCCGGCGCGATGGACGCCGGCGTGGGTTGTCTGTATCACCGCTGGCCATGAAGGGATGGTTCCGCGCCCGGCGCGAGAAGTCCGCGCGGCCGGCGCCCGCGCGGCTGCTGCGGGTATCGCCGGAGGCGGGCGGGGCGTCGATCGCGGTGACGCTCAAGCGCAATCCGCGCGCGCGGCGGCTGGTGCTGACCGTCGACCCGGGCGACGGCGCGCCCAAGCTGGCGATCCCGCCCCATGTGTCGATCGGCGAGGCGCAGGCGTTCCTCGACAGCCGCGTGCGGTGGCTGGAGCGGCGGCTGAAGGCGCTGCCGCCGCGCACGGCGTTCTGCGATGGAGCGACGATCCCGTTCCTGGGCGGCACCCTGACGCTCAGCCATGCGCCCGGCGCGTCTTCAAGAGGGCCGCGCGGCGCGACCAGGCGCGAAGGCGACATGCTGCGCATCGCGTGCGATGTTCGCCATCTGGCGCGGCGCGCGAGCGACTGGTTGAAACGCGCGGCGCGCGAGGAATTGGCGCGGCGCGCGGGCGAAAAAGCGGCGCTGCTCGGCCGGCCCGCGCCGCGCGTGGCGATCCGCGATCCGAGGCGGCAATGGGGCAGCTGCTCGGCCGGCGGGGTTTTGCGGCTGTCCTGGCGGCTGGTCCTGGCGCCGGAAGAGGTGCTGGACTACGTCGTCGCCCACGAAGTGGCGCATCTCGTCGAGATGAACCACGGGCGCAAATTCTGGGCCGCCGTCGCGCGCCTGACCCCGCACATGGACGCGGCGCGGGCCTGGCTAAGGCGCAACGGTCACGGCCTATTGCGCTATGGCTGACGGATTCAACTTGCGCGGTCAAGGCGGTCCGTGCAAAGTGCAATCAACGGTACACATCGCGCCTGGCCCTGCATGCCCCGTCCTGAATCGTTGGCGATCGGCGCCCTGTTGACCGGGTTGGTGGCTTTCGGGCCTTTGTCGACCGATCTGTATCTTCCCTCGCTGCCGGGAATCGCGCGCGACCTGATGGCCGACGCGGCGGCGGCGCAGCTGACGCTCAGCGTTTTCCTTTTGGGTTTCGCCGCGGGCCAAGTCCTCTACGGCCCGCTGTCCGACCGCTTCGGGCGGCGTCCGGTGCTGCTGATCGGGATCGCCGTCTACCTTGCGGGCACCGCGGCCTGCGTCATGGCGCCCAGCATCGAGGCGCTGATCGCCGCGCGCTTCGCGCAGGCGGTCGGCGCGTGCTCGGGCGTGGTGCTGGCGCGCGCCATCGTGCGCGACCTGTTCGCACCGGAGCGCGCGGCCTCGGTGATGGCCTACATGGGGTCGGCCATGGCGATCGGCCCGATGGTCGGGCCGGTGATCGGCGGGCAGCTGGAGATCCATTTCGGCTGGCGCGCGAACTTCATGCTGCTGGCGCTGTTCGGCGCCGCCATGCTGGTCGCCGTTCTGGCCATGATGAAGGAGACCAACCGCAGCCGGGACCCCGCCGCCCTGTCGCCGCGGCGCATGCTCGGCAACTTCCGCGAGATGCTGTCGGCGCGGCGCTTCATCGGCTGCGCGCTGACCGCGACGTTCGTCTATGGCGGGTTGTTCACCTTCATCTCGGTGTCGTCCTTCGTGCTGATCGACGTGGTGGGGCTTACCCCCGACGCCTACGGCTTCTGCTTCGCCGCCATGGTGGTGGGCTACATGGTGGGCGCGCTCAGCGCCGGGCGGCTGGTGCAACGCCTGGGCGTGGACCGGGTGATGCTGGCGGGCGGGGTTTTGGCCGGCGTGTCGGGCCTGACCATGGCGGTGCTGGCATGGCTTGGCGGCAGCAAGGTCGGCGTGGCGGAGATCGTGGCGCCGATGATGGTCTATGGCGCGGGCGTGGGCTGGGTGTTGCCGGCGTCCTCGGCCGCGGCGGTGGGCGAGTACCCCGACAAGGCGGGCGCGGCGTCCTCGCTGCTCGGCGTGATTCAGATGTGCGTGGCGGCGGGCATCGGCGCGCTGGTGGGACACATGCTCGACGGCACCGCCCGGCCGATGGCGCTGGCGATCGCGTTCTGCGGCGTGGCGACGCTCGGCGCGATCGTGGCGACGGCGCGCGGCGGCGCTAGTTTCCGGGCCGGCTGAAGCCCGGCGCGCGGTATTCCGGATCGTTGAGGTCGGGCCTGTCCTGCGGCGTCGCTGGGCGTTGCGCGGGTATCGGCTGGGCCCAGGGCTCGCCCCCGCGCGTCGACTGTTGGGCGGCCGCCACGGCTGCCGCCGGCAGCAGCAGCGGGCGCGGCGGCAATCCGGCATGCGCCGTCAGCATGAAGTCGTGCCACAGCCGCGCCGGCAGCCCGCCGCCCGTGACCCGGTTCATCGGCTTGTTGTCGTCGTTGCCCAGCCACACGCCGGCGACCAGATCGGCGGTGTAGCCGAGGAACCAGGCGTCGCGGTGGTCTTGGGTGGTGCCAGTCTTGCCGGCGGCGGGGCGGTCGAGCTTCGCCGCCTTGCCGGTGCCCCATTGCATGCCCGCGGCCATCATGTCATCCATCGCCGCCACGTCGCGCCCCTGCGCCACGCGGCCGGGCCCCGAGCCCTTGCGTTGGTAGAGAACGTTGCCCGCCGGATCGCGGATCTCGCGGATGCCGTAGGCCAGCACCCCGTCGCCGCCGCTGGCCAGCGCCGCGAACGCCGCAGTCAGCTCGAGCGGCGTGACCTCGTAGGTGCCCAGCGCCAGGCTGGCGTCGGGCTTGATGTCGCTGGTGATGCCCAGGCGCCGCGCCACCGCCACCACGCGCCTGGGGCCGACGCGCTCGACCAATTGCGCGGCCACCGTGTTGATCGACAGCGCCAGCGCGTCGCGCAAGGTGACCATGCCGCGGAACGTGCCGTCGTAATTCTTGGGCGACCAGCCGGCGATGTTGACCGGCCCGTCGACGAAGCGGTCCTCGGGCTTCATGCCCTGTTCCATCGCCGTGAGGTACACGAACGGCTTGAAGGCCGAGCCGGGTTGG
>JBQTIS010000358.1:0-2370 GCA_052387895.1 Rhodospirillales bacterium
GGCGGACGTGGCGGACGCGGCCGCGGCCGCGAGCGGCCCCGCGAGGTCCGCCCGCCGCGCTACGCGCAGCATGCACAAGCGCAGCCCGAAAACGTCAGCCGGCCCGCGCACCATGCCTCGCCCCGCCACGCACGCGTCGAGGAGGGCTCGCCCGAGTATCACCGCTTGATGCAGATCGAGCAGGCCCGCGCGCAGGCCCGCGAGGAGCCGAGCGAGATTCCAGAGCCGCCCCGGCCCGAGCGCCGCGTCGACCAGCACCGGCACGACCAGCGCCCGCCTCGTCAAGCGCGCGAGCACCCCAGCGACCGCCCACGCCATCAGGACCGCCCGGCTCCGCAAGCGCAAGGCCCCGACAACCGCCCCGACAACCGCCCCGACAACCGCCAGGACCATCGCCAAGACCATCGCCAAGACCATCGCCCACGGCGTGATCGCCATCGCGACCGCCATCAGGCCGACGACGGCCCGCCGGTCCTGGGGTTCGGCGACGACGCGCCGGCGTTCCTGTCGCGCAAGGCCGGCTGAGCGCGCTTCCCGGCCCCCGCCGCGGCGTCGTAGAGTAACGCGCGGCAGGACCGGGCCTGGCCGCGCTTCAAGTTCACGGGGGCCGCGATGCAGACGATCTTCATCATGGTCAAATGCGAGCTGGGCAAGGCCTACGCCGTGGCCGACAAGGCCGTGCAGACGGTCGAGCAGGTGTCGGAGGTCTATTCCACGTCCGGCCAGTACGATCTCCTGATGAAATGCTACCTGCAGGACGGCGACGATATCGGCCACTTCGTCACCCAGCATGTCCAGACCATCCCCGGCGTGAAGGACACCTTCACCCTCATCACCTTCAAGGCGTTCAGTTGAGGCCCCGCGCCCGATGACCGCCAAGCTCTCGACCGCGCCGAAACGCCAGCCCCGGCCCCAGACGGTCGACGACACGCTGGCGCTGCTGAAGCGCGGCGACTACGTGGCGGAACGCAGCCTCGCAACCGCCCTCACCCTTGCCTTGAAACTGGGCCGGCCGCTGTTCGTCGAGGGCGAGGCCGGCGTCGGCAAGACCGAGATCGCCAAGGTGCTGGCGAAGACCCTCGGGCGCACGCTGATCCGCCTGCAGTGCTACGAGGGCCTGGACGTGGCCTCGGCGGTCTATGAATGGGACTACGCCCGGCAGATGGTCGAAATTCGCCTGGCGGAAGCCGTCGGGTCCAAGACGGGCGGCGCCGGGCGCGACGCGATCGAGGAGTCGATCTTCTCCGAGCGGTTCCTGATCAAGCGGCCGCTGCTGCGGGCGCTGGAGCCCGACATCGCCGGGCCGCCGGTGCTGCTGATCGACGAGTTGGACCGCGCCGACGAGCCGTTCGAGGCGTTCCTGTTGGAAATCCTCTCCGACTTCCAGGTGACGATCCCCGAAATCGGCGCGGTCAAGGCGGCCGAGCCGCCGATCGTCGTCATCACCTCCAACCGCACGCGCGAGATTCACGACGCGCTCAAGCGCCGCTGCTTCTATCACTGGGTCGATTACCCTACGGCCGAGCGCGAGCTCGACATTCTCAAGGTCAAGGCCCCGGGCGCGCCCGAGGCGCTGACGCGCGAGGTGGTCGGCTTCGTCCACAAGCTGCGCGAGGCCGAACTGTTCAAGCTGCCCGGCGTCGCCGAGACCATCGACTGGACGCACGCGCTGATGCAGCTCGATTGCCTGTCGCTCGACCCGCGCGCGATCGACGACACCCTCGGCGTGCTGCTGAAGTACCAGGACGACATCGCCAAGATGCAGGGCGGCGAGGCCAACCGCCTTTTGGTCCAGGTCAAGGCCGAGCTGGCCGCGGCCGGGCGCCCGCGCTAGGGGCCGGCCATGCGCCGCGCCGCCGCAACCGAAGGCCGCCTGGTCGAAAACGTGATGCATTTCGCCCGCGCGCTGCGCGGCGCGGGCCTGAAGCTCGGGCCGGGCCGCGTGCTGGACGCGGTGCAGGCGCTGGGCAGCATCGGCGTCGTCAACAAGGCCGATTTCTACTGGACGCTGCATGCCGTGTTCGTCAGCCGCCGCGCCGACCGCGAGGTGTTCGACCAGGCCTTCCACCTGTTCTGGCGCAACCCCGAGTTGCTGCAAAAAATGCTGTCCCTGGTGCTGCCGAGCATCGCGGGCGCGGAGCAGACCGAGGCAAAGGAAATCAGCCGGCGGCTGGCCGACGCACTGGGCAGCGAACGCGGCGCCGGCGGCGAGGCGCGCGAGGGCGAGGAGAAGATCGAGATCGACGCCACGCTAACCTGGTCCGACCGCGAGATGCTCCGGACCATGGATTTCGAGCAGATGTCGGCCGAGGAGTTCGAACGGGCGAAGCGCGCGGTGGCGAAGCTGGCGTTGCCGCTGGCCGAAATCGC
>JBQTIS010000359.1:0-1753 GCA_052387895.1 Rhodospirillales bacterium
GCCAGCGCCGCGCCGTCGAGCTTCATCGTCCCTTCGCAGTCGCAGACCGCGACGGTCCGGTCGTTGTTTTTCATCGTTTCCTCACCTGCCGCCAGATTAGCGGCAGGCCGAGGGCAATGCGACCCCATAGAAATTGTGGGCTTGCTATAGTCCCGGGACCATGCCCAAGCGCCCGTCCGGCCCGTCGGTCCAGGCTCCGCACGACATGATGACCACCCACGAGGTGGCCGACTACCTGCGCGTCAAGGAGCGCAAAATCTACGAGCTGGTGCGCGACAAGCTGATCCCCTGCAGCCGCGTCACCGGCAAATGGCTGTTCCCGCGCCGGCTGATCGACCGCTGGGTGGCGGAAAACGCGGACTATGCGGGGGTGGCGCGGCCGGCCCCGCCGCCGGTGATCGCCGGCAGCCACGATCCGCTGCTGGACTGGGCGGCGCGCGAATCGGGCTGCGGCCTTGCGTTGTTGCCCGGCGGCAGCCTGGACGGCCTAAGGCGCCTGGCGCGGGGCGAGGCGACGCTATGCGGCCTGCATCTGCGCGACGGCGCGGGCGACGGGTACAACACCGAGGCCGCGCGCGACATGCTGGCCGGCGCCGACGTGGTGCTGGTGGAATGGGCCTGGCGCCGCCAGGGCCTGGTGCTGGCGCCCGGCAACAGGCTGAAGATCGCCGGCATCGCGGACCTGAAGAAGAAAAAGGCGCGCGTCGTTCGCCGCCAGGCCGAAGCCGGCAGCCAGGTGCTGCTGCTGCGCTTGCTGGAGGAGGCGGGCATCGCGCCGGGCGACATCGCCTTCGCCGACCCGCCGGCCATGAGCGAGACCGAGCTCGGCATGGCGGTGCTGGAAGGCCGCGCCGACGCAGGGCTCGCGGTCGAGGCGGCGGCGCGCCAGCTCAAGCTCGATTTCGTGCCGCTGGCGCGCGAGCGCTACGACCTGGCGATGCGCCGGCGCGACTATTTCGAGGCGCCGGTGCAGCGCCTTTTGGCGTTCGCGCGCGACAAGCGCTTCGCCGCGCAGGCGGCGCGGCTCGGCGGCTACGAGGTCGGCGGCGCGGGCACGGTGCGCTATAACGCGCCCTAACCCGAAAAAATCGACCGCCGGGCGAGGAGCGCCCGGGCGGCCATAGCGGACTCGTCTTCCCGAAACCGGACTATTGAATGCCGAGGGTCTTCTTGGCCTTGCCCAGCTCGCTGATGGAGTCGGCGTGCTTGCCGGCCTTGTGCAGCTCCTCGCCCTTGGCGCGCTGCGCTTTCACTTCGTTGAGCTGAGCCGCGCTGAGCTTCGGGCTCTTGCCCAGGGCGGCGTCGATGTCCGCCATATGCTTGGGGCAACTGCCGGCAAAGCTCGCACCGGACGTCGCCAGCACGAGTCCGCCCGCCAGAACTAGAATACTTGAGATACGCATCGTTTCCTCCCACTCCGCGCGGCCGACCACGGCCGCCGGCACCCACATGAACGCTGGGGCAGGGCGAATATTCCCCGCCGCGGCAGTGGAATGGCGGCTAGGCTCGTCGCCCCATCCCTCCCGTCGCGCCCGGCCGGCCATAGTACGACGCAGACCCCGGCGCTTGAGCCGGGAAAATCTTCCGTGCGGCTATTTCGCCTTCATCACCTGGCCGCGAATCTCGCCGGGGGCGTTCTTCTGCGTGTGGACGTTCACGTACCACATGCCCGCCATCAGGTCCTTCAACTGCGCGTCGGTCAGAGTCGCCGAGCCGGCATGCGGGCCTGTATCGCCCGCCTTGGCGATCGGAA
>JBQTIS010000360.1:0-17404 GCA_052387895.1 Rhodospirillales bacterium
GCCACGGCGGGGCGGCGCTGCCGGAAATCCAGGCGATCGATTTGCGCCGCCACAAGCCGCCGAGCCAGCGCTGGCTGTCGCCGCCCTTGCGCGATGCGCTGGCCAGGACGCTGGCCGAGGGCGAGCAGGCGATGCTGTTCCTGAACCGCCGCGGCTACGCGCCGTTGACGCTGTGCCGGGCCTGCGGCCACCGGCTGGAATGTCCGCGCTGCTCGGCCTGGCTGGTCGAGCACCGCCTGATCCGGCAGCTGCAATGCCATCACTGCGGCTTTTCGATCCGCGCGCCCGGAGCCTGCCCGGCCTGCGGCGCCTCGGGCGAGCTCGCGGCCTGCGGTCCCGGCGTCGAGCGCCTGTCCGAGGAGGTCGCCGAGCTCCATCCCAAGGCGCGCGTGTCGGTGATGGCCAGCGACACGATCGCCGGCCCGCTGGCGGCCGCCGAGTTCGTGCGCGCGGTGACCGAGCGCGAGATCGACATCGTCATCGGCACGCAGATCGTGGCCAAGGGCCATCACTTCCCGTTCCTGACGCTGGTCGGCGTCGTGGACGGCGATCTGGGCCTGAGCGGCGGCGATCTGCGCGCGGCCGAGCGCAGCTTCCAGCTGCTCTACCAGGTGGCGGGCAGGGCGGGCCGCGCCGAGAGGCCCGGCCGGGTGCTGGTGCAGACCGCCGATCCCGGCCATCCCGTCATGCAGGCGCTGGTCGCGGGCGACCGCGACCGCTTCCTCGCCGCCGAGGCCGCCGACCGCAAGCGCCACCGCATGCCGCCCTTCGGCAGGCTCGTCGCGCTGATCGTCTCGGCCGGCGACGCCGCGCATGCCGACGCCACGGCCAAGGCCCTGGCGCGCACCGCGCCGCGCACGGGCGAAATCGAGGTGCTCGGTCCTTCCGATGCTCCCTTGCGTTTGCTCAGGGGGCGGCATCGCCGCCGCCTGCTGTTGAAGGCGCCGCGCGGCGCCGATGTGCAGGCCCTGGTGACGGACTGGCTGGCGAAGGTGCCGGTCACCGGCGACGCCCGCGTGCAGGTTGATATCGACCCCTACAGCTTCATGTAGCGGCTGTGGCCCGGCCCAGCCACGCGGCGTCGCGGGCGCTGGGGCGGCGCTTCAGGCGCGCTTCCAACAGCGCGCGCGCCGTGTCGCGGCGTTTCGCGCGCAGCGCCGCCGCGATCGCCGTGTCCTCGAACACCGCGCGCTGGGCGTGACTGCCGGCGCAGCGCTTAAGGTCGCCGCGCGCCATCTCGTAGAACCGCAGCGCCTCGGCGTCCTCGCCCCGGGCGAAGACGCCGAGCATGCGGCACAGCAGCGGGATCACCGGCCCCTGCGGCAGCTTGCCGTCCTGCAAGAGCGATTCCAGCTCCTCGACGCGGCGCTCCAGCCCGGCGCGCTCGCCCGTGGCCGCCGCCGCCATCGCTGCGTGCAGATCGGCGAAGGCCAGCCGCGCCTTGGGGAAAAATTGCCGGGCGTAGTCCGCCACTTCGGCCCAGGGCAGGGGCCGGGGGCCCGCGTCGTAAAGCCCGCAGCGCCATAGGAACGAGGCGGCGTCCGCCAGGGTCGGCATCGGCGCGCATTTCGAGGCCGCGGGTCGGATGCTGTTCAGATACCGTTCGAACGCCGCCTCGGGCTTTCCCAGTTCCAGGTCGAACAGCGCCGCGTGCCAGGACAAGTGGCAGTGCATCAGGCTCGACGGGTCGTAGGGCGGCAGCCAGCCTGCGACGAAGGCGCGTCCCTGGGTCGTCTCGCCGCATTCGATATGGGCATGGGCGCGGGCATGGGCGGCGTGGGCGTTGCGTGGATAGAGCGCCAGCGAGCGGTCGACGATCTCGCCGCCGCGCTTGGGCTCGCCGGTCTCCGCGTGCGACCAGCCCCAGTAGCCGAGGAACCACCAATCCTCGCCCCATTTCGGCGCCAGGGAATTGAGCAGCGCCTTCTGCTCCTCGTGATGCTCCTGGCGGCCGCTGAAGCCGATCAGGCCGTAGACGCCGAGCGCCTGGGACAGGACCATCGCGTCGCGCGGCCATCGGGCGATGTGCGCGCGCACCGCCTCCAGCGCTTTCGGCAATTGCCCCGCCATGCCCAGGCCCAGGGCGTGGACATGGCTTTTCTCGCGGTCGCCGGCGCCGGCCGCGAGCTCGGACGCGCGCGCCGAATTGGCCCGGGCCTCGGGCACGCGGGCGAACAGGAACTGGCCGCGCGCGAGGGCGATATGCGCCAGCGCGAAGCTCGGATTGGCCGCGATCGCCTGCTTGAACGCGGCTTCGTCGCCGGCGTTGGCCGAGAGGTGCAGCTCCACGCCCCGGTCGTAGGCGGCAAGCGCGGCCTCCGATGCGGTCGAAACCGGAAGCCCGTAGCGGTCGTGGCGCATGAAACGGCGGTCCCCGATTGCATCATAGAAGCCGTCCCGAAGCGCGGTCAACGCGGCAGCCCTTGACGCGCGTCCGGCCTTCCGTCTCTGGTGTCGCGATGCAACGTCGGCGCAAGCATCACGCCCCCTTCAAGCGGCGGGGACTGTCCGAAAAACCCGCCAAGCCGGCGGACGACACGCTCAGGCTCAGCGGCGCGCGCGCCGTCATGGCGCTGTTCCAACGCGATCCCGACGCGATCCGGCGCCTGTGGCTCGACCGCGAGGCGGCGCGCGGAGCGGGCGCGATGTGCCGCTACCTCGCCCAGCGCCGCCGCTCCTACGCGGTCAAGGACGACGTCGAGCTGGCGAAGATCGCCGGCACGCTGCACCACGGCGGCATGGTCGCGGCGGTGGCGCCGCGTCCGCCGCGCCCGCCCGGCGCGGCCGAGATCGCCGCCTGGGCCGACCGGCGCGCGAGCGTGCTGGCGATGGACGGGGTTTCCAACCCGCACAATTTCGGGGCCATCGTGCGCACGGCGGCGTTCCTCGGCGTCGGGCACGTCGTACTGTCGGAGCGGGCGGAGCAGGCGCTGCCGTCGCCCGCGTCCTATCGCGTGGCCGAGGGCGGGTTCGAGTTCGTCGAGCTGTGGCGGCCGCCGTCGCTGGCGCGGTTCCTGGGCGAGCTGGGCCGGCGCCACCGCGTGATCGCCGCCGCGCCCCGCGGCCGGCCGCTGGCGTCGATCGTCCGCGACGCAAGGCCCATCGCGCTGGTCCTGGGCAACGAGGAGACCGGGCTTTCGCCCCAGGTCGAGCGCGCCTGCTCCGCGTTGGTGGCGATCCCCGGCGGACGGGTCGAGTCGCTGAACGTCTCGGTGGCGGCCGGTATACTGATCCACGCCTTGCTGGTGCAGCCGCAATAGAGGGCCGCATGGACCTTTCCTCCTTCTCCGCCGACTACGCCGAGGCGCGCGAGAAATTCATCGACGCCGCCCGCGGGGCCGGCGCGGCGCTGGCGCGCTACGACAACCCCAACAAGGGCCCGAGAGGCGAGGCGCTCTCGACCGACGTGGCGTGGCTGGGGGCCGAGGACGCGCCCAGGGCGGCGGTGCTGATCTCGGGCACGCACGGGGTCGAGGGGTTCTGCGGCTCGGGCGCGCAGGTGGCGTGGCTCGAATCCGCCGCCGCGCGCGAACTGCCGCGGGGCGTGGGCGTGCTGCTGGTCCACGCCGTCAACCCCCACGGCTTCGCGTGGCTCCGGCGCGTGACCGAGGAGGGCGTGGACCAGAACCGCAACTTCGTCGATTTCACCAAGCCCCTGCCCGAGAACCCGGGCTACGACGAGCTGGCCGACGCCTTCGTGCCCAGGGAGATCGAGGGGCCGGTGCTGGAGGCGGCGCTGGCCAAGCTCAAGACCTTTCGCCAGAAGCACGGCGACGTGGCCTATTTCACCGCCTATTCGGCGGGGCAATACCGGCACCCCGACGGCGTGTTCTACGGCGGGTCGGGGCCGACCTGGTCGCGCAAGACGACCGAGGCGATCTGCGCCCAATATCTCGCCCGGCGCAAGGCCGTGGCGGGGGTGGATTTCCACACCGGCCTGGGGCCGCACGGCTATGGCGAGCCGATCTGCCACCACGACCTGAACAGCCCGGCGCTGGCGCGCGCGCGGGCGTGGTACGGCGATAGCCTGACCGAGTCGGCCAGCGGCACCACCGCGAGCCAGGCGCGCGACGGCCTCACGCATTTCGGCTACGCCCGCGCGCTGCCCGGCGTCGCGCTCAATTTCGTCACGCTGGAATACGGCACCTATCCGCGCGAGCGCGGGGCCGTGGTGTTCCGCGAGGACCACTGGCTGCACCGGACCAGGCAATTCGATACGCCGAAAGGCCGCGCGATCAAGGCGGCGATCCGCAAGCATTTCTACCCGGACAACGATCCGTGGAAGGAGATGGTGCTCCACCGCGCCTTCCAGGTGATCCGGCAGACGGTGGAAGGGCTTGCCCGGGGCTGACGGGCGGCGGTTCGGCGCGGTTTTCCAAAGGCCCTTCTTCTTGCACCGCACCTAAGCCCATGCTAGCAATCCCGCGCCTTGCGGGCGGGGGTCGCCCACGGGGGCCGGGCCGTTATGCGACAAGGGGTTAGCTCCCTTTTTCGCGCCGTTTCCGGAAAACTTCCGCTCCTTAACGACGGGCGCTTAAAGACGTGGCTGCCGAATCCATGGGCATGGCGGGTCTGGCCGAGCGTTACGCCGCCGCCCTCTACGAACTCGCCGACGAAGCCAAGACCCTGGACCGGGTGGCCCAGGACCTGCGCGCGCTCGCCCGGCTGATCCAGGACAGCGCCGATCTCACGCGCCTGATCCGCAGCCCCGTGCTCGACCGCCGCGACCAGGGCCGCGCCATCAAGGCGGTGCTGGCCGCGATGGGCGCCGACGCGCTGACCCAGAAATTCATCGGCCTGGCGGCCCGGAACCGCCGGCTGTTCGCGCTGCCGGCGATGATCCGCGCCTTCCTCGCCGCGCTGGCGGCTCGTCGCGGCGAAATCGCCGCCGAGGTCGCCTCGGCCGCGCCGCTCAACCCAGCGCAGGCCGAAGCGGTCGTGGCGGCCTTGCGCCAGGTTGTGGGCGCCAAGGTCACGGTCGAAACCCGCGTCGACCCGTCGCTCCTGGGCGGCCTTGTGGTGCGCGTAGGATCCCGCATGGTCGACAGCTCGCTCAAGACCAAATTGCAGAAGCTGGAACTCGCGATGAAAGGGCTTGGCTGACCATGGACATCCGCGCCGCCGAAATCTCGGCAATCCTCAAGCAGCAGATCGCGAATTTCGGGTCGGAGGCCGACGTCGCGGAAGTGGGCCAGGTGCTGGCGGTGGGCGACGGCGTAGCGCGCGTGCACGGGCTCGACCGCGTGCAGGCCGGCGAGATGGTCGAGTTCCCCGGCGGCATCAAGGGCATGGCGCTGAACCTGGAGAGCGACAACGTCGGCGTCGTGATCTTCGGCGACGACCGCTCGATCAAGGAGGGCGACACGGTCAAGCGCACCGGCGCCATCGTCGACGTGCCGGTGGGCAAGGGCCTCCTGGGCCGCGTGGTGGACGCGCTGGGCAACCCGATCGACGGCAAGGGGCCGATCAGGTCGGCCGAGCGCAAGCGCGTGGACGTGAAGGCCCCCGGCATCATCCCGCGCAAGTCGGTCAACGAGCCGGTGCAGACCGGCCTCAAGGCCATCGACAGCCTGGTGCCGATCGGCCGCGGCCAGCGCGAGCTCATCATCGGCGACCGCCAGACCGGCAAGACCGCCCTGGCGATCGACACCTTCATCAACCAGAAATTTATCAACGCAGGCGGCGACGAGAAGCGCAAGCTCTATTGCGTCTACGTCGCGGTCGGCCAGAAGCGCTCGACCGTGGCGCAGATCGTCAAGACGCTCGAGGACAACGGCGCGATGGACTACTGCATCGTGGTCGCCGCCACCGCGTCCGAGCCGGCGCCGTTGCAGTTCCTGGCGCCCTATACCGGCTGCACCATGGGCGAGTACTTCCGCGACAACGGCATGCACGCGGTCATCGTGTACGACGACCTCAGCAAGCAGGCCGTGGCCTACCGCCAGATGTCGCTGCTGTTGCGCCGCCCGCCCGGCCGCGAGGCCTATCCCGGCGACGTGTTCTACCTGCACTCGCGCCTGTTGGAGCGCGCCGCCAAGATGAACGACGCCAACGGCGGCGGCTCGCTGACCGCGCTGCCGGTGATCGAAACCCAGGCCGGCGACGTGTCGGCCTATATCCCGACCAACGTCATCTCGATCACCGACGGGCAGATCTTCCTCGAAACCGAGCTGTTCTATCGCGGCATCCGCCCGGCGATCAACGTCGGCCTGTCGGTCAGCCGCGTGGGCTCGGCCGCGCAGATCAAGGCGATGAAGCAGGTGGCCGGGCGCATCAAGCTCGAGCTGGCGCAGTACCGCGAGATGGCGGCCTTCGCCCAGTTCGCCTCGGACCTCGACGCCTCGACCCAGCGCCTGCTGGCGCGCGGCGCGCGGCTGACCGAGCTTCTGAAGCAGCCGCAGTTCAAGCCCTATCCGGTCGAAGATCAGGTGGTGGCGATCTTCGCCGGCGTGCGCGGCTATCTCGACAAAATCTCGGTCGCCGACATCACGCGCTTCGAGCAGCAGCTCCTGGCCGAGGTGAAGTCGAGGGCGCCCGACATCCTGGCCGAGATCCGCGACAAGCGCGAACTGACGCAAGGCAACGAGGAGAAGCTTAAGAAGCTCCTCGACGGCTTCGCCCAGCGGTTCGCGGCTTGATCGAATAGCGCCGCCGGGCCAGTCCGATGCCGAGCCTGAAGAACCTTCGCCTGCGCATCAACAGCGTGAAGTCCACGCGCAAGATCACCTCGGCCATGAAGATGGTCGCGGCGGCGAAGCTCCGGCGCGCGCAGGAACAGGCCCAGGCGGCGCGGCCCTATGCCGAGCGCATGGAGCGGATGCTGGAATCGCTCAGCCAAAGCCTCGCCGGCGGCGACGGCGCGCCCGCGCTCCTGGCCGGCAGCGGCGCCGACAGGACGCACCTGTTCGTCGCCGTCACGTCGGACCGGGGCTTGTGCGGCGGCTTCAACGGCGCGATCGCGCGCTTCGTGCGCAACCGGGCCAAGCGCCTGCGCGCGGAAGGCAAGACGGTCAAGATCCTGTGCGGCGGCCGCAAGGGGCGCGACCTGCTGCGCCGCGAGTTGGGCGCGGCGATCGTCGGCACGGTCGAGGACATCCAGCGGCCGAGTCTGAGCTTCGGCAAGGCGCAGGGAGTGGCGCGGCGCGCCACGCAGATGTTCGAGGCGGGCGAGGCCGACGTCGTCACCGTGGTTTATAACCGCTTCAAGTCCGCGATCAGCCAGATCGTGACCGAACAGCAGCTGATTCCGTTCGCGCCGCCCGGGGACGGGGCCGCCAAGGCCGAGACCGCCGCCGGCGCCGCGATCTATGAGTACGAGCCCGACGAGGCCGAGATCCTGGCCAAGCTTTTGCCGCTCAATCTCGGCGTCCAGGTCTATCGCGCGCTGCTGGAAAGCGCGGCCAGCGAGCACGGCGCGCGCATGACCGCGATGGACAACGCCACCCGCAACGCCGGCGACATGATCAACCGGCTGACCCTCAACTACAACCGCACCCGCCAGGCGATGATCACCAAGGAGCTGATCGAGATCATCTCCGGCGCCGAGGCGGTTTAGCAATCCGAGCAGGAGCTTCAAGAGCGATGGCCCAGACCCAGACAGCCCAGACCCAGACAGCCAAGAACACCACCGGCCGCATCACCCAGGTGATGGGCGCGGTGGTCGACGTGCGCTTCGACGGCGAGCTGCCGGCGATCCTGAACGCGCTGCACGCCGACAACCGGGGCAACAAGCTGGTGCTCGAGGTCGCGCAGCATCTCGGCGAGAACACCGTGCGCACCATCGCCATGGACACGACCGAAGGACTGGTGCGCGGCCTGCCCGTCGCCGACACGGGCGGGCCGATCACTGTGCCGGTCGTGCCCGAGACGCAGGGCCGCATCATCAACGTGATCGGCGAGCCTGTGGACGAGCGCGGACCGGTCAAGACCAAGAAATCCTTCCCGATCCACCGCCCGGCGCCCGAGTTCGCCGACCAGTCGACCGAGGCGCAGGTGCTGGTGACCGGCATCAAGGTGGTGGACCTGCTGGCGCCCTACGCCAGGGGCGGCAAGATCGGGCTGTTCGGCGGGGCAGGCGTCGGCAAGACAGTCATCATCATGGAGCTAATCAACAACATCGCCAAGGCGCATGGCGGCTACTCGGTGTTCGCCGGCGTGGGCGAGCGCACGCGCGAGGGCAACGACCTGTACCACGAGATGATCGAATCGGGCGTGATCAAGCTCGACGGCCCGGGCTCGAAGGCCGCGCTGGTCTATGGCCAGATGAACGAGCCGCCCGGCGCGCGCGCCCGCGTCGGCCTAACCGGCCTCACGCTCGCGGAATACTTCCGCGACGAGGAAGGCCAGGACGTGCTGCTGTTCATCGACAACATCTTCCGCTTCACCCAAGCCGGCTCGGAAGTCTCGGCGCTCTTGGGCCGCATTCCCTCGGCCGTGGGCTACCAGCCGACGCTGGCGACCGACATGGGCGCGCTGCAAGAGCGCATCACCACCACCAAGAAAGGCTCGATTACCTCGGTGCAGGCGATCTACGTTCCGGCCGACGACCTGACCGACCCGGCGCCGGCCACCTCGTTCTCGCATCTCGACGCCACCACGGTGCTGTCGCGCCAGATCGCCGAGCTCGGCATCTATCCCGCGGTCGATCCGCTCGACTCGACCAGCCGCATCCTCGACCCGCGCGTGGTGGGCCAAGAGCACTACCAGATCGCGCGCGACGTGCAGCGCGTGCTGCAGACCTACAAGTCGCTGCAGGACATCATCGCCATCCTGGGCATGGACGAACTCAGCGAGGAGGACAAGCTGACGGTCGCGCGCGCGCGCAAGATCCAGCGCTTCCTGTCGCAACCGTTCCACGTGGCCGAGGTGTTCACCGGCTCGCCCGGCGTGTTCGTCAAGCTGGAAGACACCATCCGCGGCTTCAAGGGCCTGGTGAAGGGCGACTACGACGATCTGCCCGAGGCCGCGTTCTACATGGTCGGCACGATCGAGGAAGCGGTCGAAAAGGCCAAGAAGATGGCGGCCGAGGCGGCCTGATCAGCGGCAACGTCGGGGCGGGCGCAGGCACATGGCCGACAAAGTCGAATTCGAGCTGGTCTCGCCGGAGCGCCTGTTGCTGTCGCGTCCGGTCGACCTGGTGGTGGTGCCGGGCGAGGAGGGCGATTTCGGCGTGATGCCCGGCCACGCGCCGCTGATCTCGGCCGTGCGTCCCGGCGTGATCGAGGTGTACGAGGGCGACAGGGTCACGGACCGGATTTTCGTGGCCGGCGGGTTCGCCGAGGTGACGGCCGAGCGCTGCACCGTGCTGGCCGAAACCGCCGCGCCGGTGGGCGAGATCGACCGCGCCCGGGTCGAGCAGGAGTTGAAGGACCTGGCCGACGATCTGGCCGCGGCCAAGACCGACGACGACCGCGCCGCGGTCGAGGCCCGTATCGCCCTGGCCGAAGGCAAGCTGCAAGTCGTCTCGACGCAGCACTGACGCCGGATTTCCCGTCCCCAGCCGTTGCGACGCGGCGGTTCGCCGCCGCGGGTTCGCGTGCGCCCGGTATTATAAATACCAGACCAAATCGTTAAATTTGTTCTATATATCAATTGTCCATGTAAAATGTGTATTGAATCCATAATTTCCTTGTATAATAAGCGTCCGGGCGGCGCGCCGCGAAAGCGTGGCACGCGGCAAAACCCCCAAGGGCGAGGGCTCGACCATGGCGGCGCGCGGTTGGCGGACGGAAGACTGGACGGCCGTATTCCTGGGCTTTCTCATCATCGCGGCGGTCCTGGCCCTGTTCCAGTGGAAGGTCGTGGACCTGAGGAACGTCGTCTCGAGCTTCCGCTGGACCACCGACGGGCAGATCGCCGCGCAGACGCCGCGCTGGGTCGCCTCGCTCGACGCCATCGCCAAGGAGGCCGAGGCGAAGGGCCAGAAGAACGTCGCCGACCTCGGCAAGGCGCTGAAGGACGCGCTGGCCAAGCAGGACCGCAAGGCCATCGAGGCCGCCGCCGGCAAGCTGGCGGCGCTGGGCGGCCGCACGCTCGCGGGCGCCCTCGGCGCCGAGGTCCGCGGCCATGCCGCCGCCGCGGCCGACGCGCGGGTGTTCACCTGGGCCAATCTCTCGAAGGCGCTCTACGTCGGCATCGCGGCGTTCGTGGTGGCGGGGATCGGCATAGCCGTGATCGGCCAGCCGGTCGCCCCGTTTCTGGTCGGATTGCCCGCGGTGTTCGGCCTTGCCTGGCTGGCGCGCTTCCTCGCCGGCAATGGCCTGTTCGTGGACTGGGGCATCGAATACGTGATTTTTGCGCTCGCCCTGGGGCTGCTCGTCAGCAACACCGTGGGCACGCCCGCGTGGCTGAGGCCCGCGGTGCAGACCGAGTTCTTCATCAAGACCGGCCTGGTGATCTTGGGCGCGAGTCTTCTGTTCATGGAGGTGCTCCAGGCCGGGGCGCTCGGCATCGTCCAGGCGGTGCTGGTGGTGTTCGTGGTGTGGTACGCCTGCTTCTGGCTGTGCCGCAAGCTGAGGGTCGACGACGAGTTCGCCGCGATGCTGTCCACCGCCGTGTCGATCTGCGGCGTGTCGGCGGCGATCGCCGCCTGCGGCGCGATCCAGGGCGACAAGAAGAAGCTCTCCTACGTCACCTCGCTGGTGCTGATCGTGGCCGTGCCGATGATGGTGGCCATGCCGTGGATCGCCAAGTCCCTGCGCTTCGACGACCTGGTCGCGGGCGCGTGGCTGGGCGGCACGCTCGACACATCCGCCTCGGTGGTCGCGGCCGGCGCGCTGATCGGCGAGGCGGCGATGAAAACCGGCGTGATCGTCAAGTTCTCGCAGAACGCGCTGATCGGCGTGGCGGCGTTCGCGCTGGCGATCTGGTGGACCGTCAAGTCCGGCAAGGCGTCGGGCCAGCGCCCCAGCCCGGCCGTGATCTGGCAGCGCTTCCCCAAGTTCGTGATCGGCTTCGTCGCCGCCTCGGTGGTGTTCTCGTTCCTGCTGTCGCCCGAGCTCGTGCGCGGCACGCGCGGGGCGCTGGGCGAAATCCGGCTGTGGTGGTTCGCCATGGCGTTCGTGTGCATCGGGCTGGAAACCCGCGTGGTGCAGCTCGCCACCACCGAGGGCGGCCGGCCGGCCGCGGCCTTCCTCGGCGCCCAGGCGTTCAACGTGGTCTGGACGCTGCTGCTGGCCTGGCTGCTGTTCAGCGGCGCGATCTTTCCGCAGCCCGCGATCCGGTAGCGGGCGGCCATCGTCTCAGGAAATCGCAGGCGGCTTCAGCGCGCGCTCGTCGGCGGGCAGGCGGCCTTCCTCGACCGCGTGGCAGGCCACCAGCACGCCGCCCTGCGCCTGTTCCTTCAACGCCAGCGGCTCGGGCCGCTCGGCGCGGCAGCGCTCGTCGGCGAAGGGGCAGCGGGGATGGAACGCGCAGCCCGTGGGCGGGTTCAGCGGATTGGGCACCTCGCCCGCCACCGGGGTGCGCCGCCGGCCGGTCATCGCCAGGTCGGGGATCGTGTCCAGCAGCATGCGGGTATAGGGGTGGCGCGGGCGGGTGAACAGCGCGCGCGTCGGCGCCACCTCGGCCAGGCGGCCCAGATACATCACCGCCACGCGGTCCGAGATGTGATAGACCACCGCCAGGTTGTGCGAGATGAACAGGTAGGTCAGGTTCAGCGCGCGCTGCAAATCCTTCATCAGGTTCAGGATCTGCGCCTGCACCGACACGTCCAAGGCCGAGGTCGGCTCGTCGCACACCAGGAACTCGGGGCTGCTCGCCAGCGCGCGGGCGATCGAGATGCGCTGGCGCTGGCCGCCGGAGAATTCGTGCGGGTATTTCTCGCCGTCCGCCGCGGCCAGGCCGACCTGCTGCAGCAATTCGCCCACGCGCCTGGCGATGGCGTCGTTGCCGTCGACGATGCGGAACACGCGGATCGGCTCGGCGATGATGTCGCGCACGCGCCAGCGCGGGTTGAGGCTGGCATAGGGGTCCTGGAAGATCATCTGCTGGCGGCGGCGCAACGGAGCCAGGTCCTTGCGCGAGCGCAACGGCCCCATGTCGACGCCGTCGAACTCGATCGCGCCGCCGGTCGGGCGGTACAGGCCCACGATCAGCCGCGCCACGGTGGACTTGCCGCAGCCCGACTCGCCCACGATCGCGAACGTCTCGCCGCGCGCGATCGCGAAATCCACCCCGTCCACCGCCTTCAGGATCAGCCGGCGCTGGCCCTCCAGCACGCGCTGGACCAGCGGCGGCGAGACGTCGAAATAGCGTTTGAGGTCGCGCACGCGCACCAGCGGCGGCGCGCCGTCCGCTTTCGGCGGCGATTTGGCGCGCGCCTCAGCGCGCATGCAGCCAGCAAGCGACTTCGCTCGTCCCTTTCGCCATCAGCTCCGGCCGCTCGCTGCGGCAGCGGTCGAACACGCGCTCGCAGCGCGGATTGAACGCGCAGCCCCGGGGAATCGCGTTCAGGCGCGGCATGGCCCCGTCGATCTGCGCCAGCCGCGCGCGCTCCATGCCCACGGAGGGGATCGAGCCCATCAGCCCCACGGTATAGGGATGCAGCGGGTGCTTGATCACCTGGCGCACCGGGCCGATCTCGGCGATGCGTCCGGCGTACATCACCGCCACGCGGTCGGCGGTCTCGGCGATCACGCCCATGTCGTGGGTGATCAGCATCACGGCGGTGCCGTGGTCGCGGCACAGGCGCTTCAAGAGCGTGATGATCTGCGCCTGGATCGACACGTCCAGCGCCGTGGTCGGCTCGTCGGCGATGACCAGCCTGGGGTTGGCGCACAGGGCCAGCGCGATCACCACGCGCTGGCGCATGCCGCCCGAGAACTGGTGCGGGTACTGGTCGATGCGCCGCTCCGGCGCCGGGATGCCGACCTCGGCCAGAAGCTCGATCGCGCGCCGGCGCGCCTCGCCCTGGCTCATGGGCAGGTGCGTGGCGATGGTCTCGGTCAACTGTCGGCCGATGGAATAGAGCGGGTTGAGGCTGGTCAGCGGGTCCTGGAAGATCGCGCCGATGCGCTTTCCCCGGATGCGGCGCATCTTCTCGGGCGCCAGGTCGTCGATCCGCCCGCCCTCGAGCGCGATCCGCCCGCCGGCGACGCGCCCGGGCGGCTCCAAGAGGCCGATGATCGCCGCGCCGGTCAGCGACTTGCCGGCGCCGGATTCGCCCACCACCCCCAGCACCTCGCCCGGGTCGATGTGGAAGCTGACGCCGTCGATGGCGCGCAGCGTGCCGCGGCGGGTGGGAAACTCCACCACCAGCCCCTCGACCTGCAGCAGCGGGGCGTTGGCCGGCGGGCGGATCGCGGCGGGAAGGGTTGCGGCGGTCATCGAACCTTCGGGTTCGGGGCGCGGCTGCGCCGGTCGCCGGCCAGATTAACCGACGCCGCCGGCGCAACCAAGGCCGCGGCGGGGGCGGCACCCGCCGGCCCCTCGGCTTTGCCGGGCGGCGCGGCGGCTGGTTCACCGCCGGGCAGGTTGACCCCGAGGCGAAACGGCGGCATTCTTGCGCCAGCGATTCGAACCCGGGAGACCGTCATGCGCGTCGCCGCGACCCTGATCGCCGTCCTGGCCGTCCTGGCCGTTTCGACGCCGGCATGGGCCGGCTGCTCGCCCGCCCACACGGTAGAGCTCGGCACGCCCGCCGCCAGCACGGCGGCCGCGCCGCAATCCACGCCGGCCCCGGCCAAGCCGGGCGGCTGATCCCGCCCAGCCGACGATTGCTTTCAGCAGCGATGCGGGGGCCGCGATGACGGCCCCCGTTCCGTTTTCGGCGTCCGGCGTCGTCGCCACGCGCGTGGTTTCGACCGCCGCGGGCCTCGCCGCCGCGCGCGAGGATTGGGACGCGCTGGCAAGGCGTGGGGCCGCGGTCGGCCTGTTCCAGGACCATGCCTGGCTTCAGGCGTGGTGGCGGGCGGTCGCCGCCGACGCAGCCATGTCCCGGCGCTATGGGCTGCATCTCGTCGTGCTCGACGACGCGCACGGACCCGCGGCGATCGCGCCGCTCGTGGTGCGGCGCGACCGCTGGCCCAAGCGCCTGCAATGGATGGCGGCCGACGTCAGCGACTACTGCGACGTGGTCGCGGCGCCCGGCGCCGATGCCGCGTTGCTGTGGCCGGCGCTCAAGCTAGCGATGAAGGCGAGCGGCGCCGGGCTGGTCGAATTGGCGCAGATCAGGCCCGACGGCGAAGCGGCCCGGCTGCTGGGCGCGATGCTCGACGCCGCCGGCGGGCCCGCCGCCTCGCCCTTCGTCGATCTCGCGGGAAGGAGCTGGGAGCAGGTGGAGCAGGGCCTGTCCGCGCAACTGCGCCAGGAGATGCGCCGCAAGGGCCGCCGGCTCGCCAAGCGCGCGGACTGGGCCTATGCCGAATACGCCGAACCGGCAAAGCGCCTCGCGGCGGTCGAGTTCGTCGTCCAGCAGAAGCGCGACCAGTTCGCGGGCGACAAGCCGGCCTTGGAGACGCTGGAGCGCGTGTTCGCGCCGTTCGCCCGCGAGGTGTTCGCGCGCGATCGCGTCGGCGCGGCGCGCACGCACGTTTCGGCGCTCGAATCCGGCGGCAGGTTCATCGCCGCGCATCTGGGATTCGTCGACGCCGGGCGCTTCTACTACTGGGTTCCGGCCTACGATCCCCGGTTCCAGGCCGACTCGCCGGGGCAGCTTTTGATCTATGAACTTCTTCGCCGCGCCTGCGAGACGGGCGCGAAGGTGTTCGACATGCTGCGCGGCGACTATCCCTACAAGTGGCGGCTGACCGACACGGCGGTCGAGCTGCAAACCCTCAGCAAGGCGCTGACCATTTCCGGCGCGGCGTATCTCAGCTTGAAGAAAATCGTGAAGCGGGTAAGGGGAAAGTAGGCGCGGGCGGGTCGGCGCGCCGCGCGCCGCCCGAACTTCACTGTTTTGCCGTGACGCGCCGATAGAACTCGTCGGGCACCTGCAATACGTTCTTGTCGTTTTCGTCAACGATCTGGCATTTGCAACCTCTGAATTCATACTTTGCACAATTCTCCAGAGTATACTTCCGCGCCGCAGTGAGAAAACTGTAATCGGAGCCAATCCAATCCGCGCGCGAAACCACGGCGTCGACATCGTTTCCTGACCAATCTAGACAGGCCGCGATAGCCTTGTTCTGTTCCTCGGTCCGATAAATGCTTATCGGCTTTCCTACAACGCGCGCGGAGGAGGTGGCACTAAATTTTTGGGCAAACAGCTTGTTGATTACACGCTCATAGACCGACTTTGCAATTTCTTCCCGCGTCATTGATGCTCTGCGCTGGCGCGCAGCCTCTTCCCGTTGCCTGCTCTCGGCTTCCAACGCGGCGAGACGCTGTTTCTCGGCTTCGGCTTCCTTGCGCTGGCGCTCGGCTTCCAGCGCCGCGACACGCTGCTTCTCGGCCTCCGCCTCCTTGCGCTTGCGCTCGATCTCGGCTGCCTGCTGCTGGCGCTTCAATTCCGCCAGCCGGCGCTGGGCGAGGCCGGAGAACGTGCCGCTGGGGAACTGCTTCAGATAGTCGGTGAAGTCCTGCGGGTCGTTGCTGGCCGCGATGCTGTTCCAGAATGCGGCCTCGACCGCGTCGCGGTTGCCCGGTGCTGCGGCAGGTGGCGCGGGCGCCTGCGCCTGGGGCGGCGCCTGGATCGTGATGCTGAGGTTGAGGATCAGATCGCCGGTCAGCGACGAGGATTCCCACGGCGTCTGCGCGCCTTTGGTGGCGTCGGCCACGTGCACGCGCGCGCGCTTGAACACCTCCTCGGCCTTCAGGCCCGGCTGGTCCAGGGCCTTCAGCAGCCCGGCGGTGTAGGGGCTGTTCAGGCCTTCGCCGTCGGCCGCGATCTGGCCGGGGGCGGTGGAATAGGCGATCAGCGTGCCGCGCGCCGCGTCGATCGCGGCCAGGCCCTTGGACGCCCCGCGCATCGCCATCACGAACGGGTTGTTGCGGCAGGCGTCGAGGATCACCACGTTGGCGCGGTTGCGCGCGTCGGACATCAGGTCCGTCACCAAATTGGCATCGACGCCATAGACCCTGACCGAGGCTTCGGTCGTCAGCCGCACGTCCACCGGCAAAAGGTAGTTCCGCCCGCCGGACTGGATGCCGTGGCCGGCGTAGTAGAACAGGCCCACGCCGCCGCCGCGCAGCTTGTCGCCGAATTCCAGAACGGCCGATTCCATCGCCGACTTGCCGGCGTCGATGCGCTCGATCACGGCGAAACCCAGCTTGCGCAGGCTCGCGGCCATGGCTTTGGCGTCGTTGACGGGGTTGGCAAGGGGCTGGTCGCGGTAGGCGCCGTTGCCGATCACCAGCGCCAGGCGCGGCTCGGAAACGAGGGACTGGGCCAGCGCCGCCGCCGGGATTCCGGCCGCGAGCAAACCGGCGGAAAACGCCGCTGCGAACAGGGACGCTTTGGCCACGCGCCGCACCCAGCCCCCTCGGCCCCCCAGGAACTCGACCCTGGATTCAACTCATAGTTAAGAATACACTCCCGCCCGGCCCGGGCAAATCGCGGCCGGGAAGAGGCTCAACCCTCGGCCGCGGACGCCTTGCCGCCGTGGGCGAGCGACCAGCCCTCGGGGTCCTTCAAGTAGGCGCGGATTTCGCCGATCGCCCGGGCGTCGAGCAGCTTGTCGGCCTCGGCCGCCGCCACCACGTCGGCCCAGGTGGCGAGCGCGTGGAGACTCACCCCCTCCCTGGCCAGCCGGGCGATGCCCTCGGGAAAAATCCCGTAATGGAAGATCACGAAGGCATGCGCGACCTTGGCCTCGGCGGCCCTGAGGGCGTCGACGAACAGAAGCTTGCTGCCGCCGTCGGTCGCCAGGTCCTCGACCAAAAGCACGCGGGCGCCGGGCGGGAACTCGCCCTCGATCTGCGCGTTGCGGCCGAAGCCCTTGGGCTTCTTGCGGACGTAGAGCATGGGCAGGCCGAGCTCGTCCGACAGCCAGGCGGCGAAGGGAATGCCCGCGGTTTCGCCGCCGGCCACGAAGTCGAACGCCCCGGCCCCGGCCGCCCGGTTCATGAGTTCAGCGCCCATGCGCATCAGCTGCTTGCGGGCCTGGGGAAACGACACCAGCCGCCGGCAATCGACATAGACCGGGCTGGCGCGGCCCGAGGTGAAGATGAAGGGCCGGTCCGGGCGAAGGGCGACGGCCTTGACCTCGAGCAGGATGCGCGCGGCCTGGGCCGCCTGGATGGCCGCCTGGATAGCCGCCTGGGCGGCGGTGGGTGAAGCGGCGGCGGCGGCGGACATGAACCCCGTTCTCCGTCGTTGGCCCCGCCGTCTTAGAAGCAAACGCCGCGCGTCTCAATAATTTTGCGCCGAACACGCATATTTGCGTCGCTTTGGGATTGGCGGGCCGGGTTTATGGGTCTATCTCTAGCAACCAGGGGACTTTGCGGACGGCGCCGCGGGCGCCGC
>JBQTIS010000361.1:0-6422 GCA_052387895.1 Rhodospirillales bacterium
GGTGCTGCTGCTGTTGCTGTGGATGGCGCTGGCCCTGGCGCCGCAACGCCGCGAGGCGTGGCGGCCGCGCCTGGCGGCCGCGGCCGCCGGAACGGCGCTCGCGGCGTTCTGCCTCTGGTTCCTGTTCCCGCATCTGTTCAGGCCCGGGACGGCGGTGTTCGGCGCGGAGCTCGGCCTGCAATTCTGGGGCCTGATCGACGAGATGCGCCCGGCCTATCGCGACCTCGGCACGCTGCTGTTGCTGATGGGCGGCCCGGCGATCGGGCTTGCCGCCGCGATCGGCTTCGCCGCCACGCGGAGCACCGCCCATGAGCGCGCGGCCTGGGCGTGGCTGGCCGTGATGCAGGCCGCGCTGATGATCCCCGGCCTGCTGCACGCGCGCTTCGCGGTTTACCCGCAGGTGCTCGGCGCGCTGCCCGCCGCCGCCCTGCTGGCGCGGATCGGCCCTGTCATGGAGCGCGTTCCGGTCCCGGCGATGCGCCTGCCCGCCCGCGCCCTGGCGGTCGCCCTGATCGCGGTAGCGCCGGTATTGACCTCGGGGCTGGCCTCGGGCCTGGCCGGAAAAAACCGGTTGCGGCGCACGCCGCCGCGGCCAACTGCTCGGTGCGCGGCGCGGCAGCGGCATTGAACGACGCGGGCTTCATGGGCGGCCGGAACCTGATCCTGCTGACGCATCCCGACCTGGCGCCCGAGACCCTCTACTGGACCGGCCATCGCGTGGTGGCCGGTCTTTACCACTTGAACGTGGACGGGCTGAGCGACGCCGTGGCGGTGATAACGGCGCGGGACGACGCCATGGCACGCGAGATTCTGACGCGCCGCGGCGTGGCCTATGTGCTGGTCTGCGCCGCGCCGGCGCCAAGCGCCCACATCGACCCGGCGCAGCTATTCCCGCGGCTGGAACGCGGCGAGGCGCCGGACTGGCTGCGCGCCCAGCCCTTGCCGTCCCCCATCGCGACCGATCTCAGGCTTTATCGGGTGTTGCCGGGGCCGTGATATCCGCCTTTTCCCTGGAAATGGCGAATTCCGGTGGACAAAGAATCCCGGATTTTATAGATTCGCCCGGGGTTTATGGGCTGGGGCCCGTTTGCAGTAGCAACCACTGGGATAGGAAATCCGTGCGCCCCATAGCCCGCCTTCCGATTCTCGCCCTCGCGTTCCTTGCGCTCGCCGTCGCGCCCGTCTCGGTGCCGGCTTGGGCCGCGCGCAAGCCGGTCTATTCCTCGATCGTGGTCGACGCCAACACCGGCGAGGTGCTGCACGCCGTCAGCCCCGACGCCAAGACCTACCCCGCCTCGACCGCCAAGATCATGACCGTCTATCTGTTGTTCGAGGCGATGGCGCGGGGCAAGCTGCGGATGGACACGATGCTCAGGGTGTCCGACGCGGCCGCCGCGCAGGCGCCCTCGAAGCTCGGCCTCGACGCCGGCAAGACCGTCAGCGTGCGCGACGCGATGCTGGCGGTCGTCACCAAGTCGGCCAACGACATGTCCGTGGTGCTGGCCGAGGCCATCGCCGGCAGCGAGCCCGCCTTCGCCGAACGCATGACCGCCAAGGCCAAGACGATCGGCATGAGAAACACGCGATTCAAGAACGCCTCGGGCCTGCCCGACCCGGAGCAGGTGACCACGGCGCGCGACCTGGCGACCTTGGGCATGGCGGTGCTACGCGAGTACCCGCGCCAGTACCAGGTGTTCGCGACCCACGACTTCAGCTACGACGGCTACGTCCATCCCAACCACAACAAGCTGTTGGGCCGCTACGCCGGTCTGGACGGCATCAAGACCGGCTATATCCGCGCCTCGGGCTTCAATCTCGTGGCTTCGGCCGAACGCGGCGGACGCAGGCTGGTGGCCGTGGTGCTGGGCGGCAACGCGCCGGGCTGGCGCGACAAGCACATGGCGCAGCTTCTGGACACCGCCTTCAGGAAGCGCCCGGCGGTGATGCTGGCCTCCGCCGACAAGGCCAAGCCCACGGCGACCAACGGCGCGCCCGCGACCGCGCCGCCGGCGGCCCCGCCGATCGCCAAGGAGATTCAGCAGCGGCCCGGCGCCGCCGCGCCCGAGCCGGTGATCGCCACCGACGAGCCGCCGCCGCCCGCGCCGGTCTATGCCGAGGAATCGGACAGCGACGAGCCGACCATCGCCGACATGATTTCGGACGACGCGGCCGAGGAGATCGCGCTGTCGGGCGACTGGGGCGTACAGGTCGGCGCGTTCAAGCTGGCGCACAACGCCCAACGCGCGGCCGACGAGGCGCGCAGGTTCCTTCCCGCCAACCTGGCCGGCGCGAAATCGGTGGTGGACGAGAAAACCGTGCGGCGCGCGAAAGTATTCCAGGCGCGTCTGGTCGGCATGAGCGAGGGCGAGGCGCGCGCCCTGTGCAAGACGATGAAGAAGAAGAAAGCGGATTGCCTGGCAGTGCCGCCGCCGGTGCCCGGCGTCAAGGAGCCGGCCTGACCGTTCCGGCGGCGTTGCGCCGCCCGTTGCCGCGGCCGCGCGCCGGCGACCGTTTCGCGGAACCGGGCGCGAAGCGCTCGCCCCAGCGCCCAAGCGCCAGCTCGACCTCGCGGAAGCCCTTGCCCACCTCGCTGAGCTCGTAGGCCACGCGCACCGGCGGGCCGGACGCCACCCGCCGCACGATCAACCCGCGATCCTCCAACTCCTTCAGCCGCGCCGACAGCATGCGGTCGCCCATCGCCTCGAGCCGGGCTTTCAACTCGCTGTAGCGCAAGGCGCCGTGGTCCTGGAGCGCGGCCATGATCAGGCCGTTCCACGGGCGGCTTAAGACCTCCATCGCGGCCTGGAACTTGGGGCAGAGATGCTCGGAATGTCGGTGCTTCATGCGCCCGCTCGCTCGATCGTGATCCGCCGCAGTATGGCCCCCCGCCCGGGGGATGGGAAGCTATCGCTTCCCCTTGTGGATAACATATAAATATTAATGTTGCTTCTTTTTTTATAGTTATGCAGGGTGCGGGCATCGCGCTGCGCCGAACCAACTCTTCCGGCCGGCGCGGACGGCAAACCCACAGGGATTTCAAGGAGACGACGCGATGAAGCTCTACTACCTCCCCGGCGCCTGTTCGCTCAGCCCCCACATCGCCCTGCGCGAGGCGGGCATCCCGGTCGAGCTCGACAAGGTCGACCGCGCCACCCGGAAAACCGAAAGCGGCAAGGACTACCTCGCCGTCAACCCGCTGGGCTACGTGCCGGCGCTGGAGACCCCGGACGGCCGGGTGATGCGCGAGGCCTCGGTCATCGTCCAGTGGATCGCCGACCAGAAGCCGGCCGCGAAGCTAGCGCCGCCCGCGGGCACGCCCGAACGCTACAAGTTGCAGGAGTGGCTCAACTATATCTCCACCGAGCTGCACAAGGGCACCTCGCCCCTGTTCAACCCGAAGGCAACCGACGACTGGAAAGCCGTGGTCAAGGAACGCCTGTTCGAGCGCTATGACTACGCCAGCAAGCACCTGGAGAAGAATAAGTACCTGATGGGCGACCAGTTCACGGTCGCCGACGGATACCTGTTCACCGTCCTGGGCTGGACCAAGTTCGTCGGGATCGACCTGGGCAAGTGGCCGGTTCTGAAGGTCTACTGCGAACGCGTGGCGCAACGCCCCGCCGTACAAGCCGCGCTCAAGGCCGAAGGGCTGGCGAAATAGAGCGCCCGCGACCGCGCGTGCCGCGCCGCTCAGGGTCGCAAGCCCCGGCCCGTCAGGGCCATAAACCCAGGCGCAGCACGCGCGGCTTTTCCCGCGCCTGCCAGTCCGCGAGCTCCCACGGGTCCGACGTGGGCTTGAGCGAATGCCCCGCGCCCTTGATCGGCAGGAACGCCAGCGCGCGCGCCGGCTCGCCGCCGGCCAGGAGCACGGTCACGCGCTTCAGCGCGTAGCCGTCGTTCTCGTATGCCACGATGCGCGCGAGTTCGGCGGCCGACAGCCGCTCGGCGACGGCGCCCGCCACGCGGTCGGCCCCCAGTCCCGGCACCAGGATCGGAAACCACTTGCCCGCCGCGCGCACGCGCCGGTATCCCGGCAGCGCCGCTGGCGAAAGCGCCAGCACGCGGCCGGTCACGCGCTTCTGGATGTCGGCGTCGAGCAGCGTGCCGTAGAAGAACAGGCGCGCGCCGGCGCGCGGCTTGACGGCGCGGCCCCTGGTTCCGGCCATGCCGATGGACTCTAGGACGCCGCCGGCGCCTTGTGCGGCCGGCCGATGCAGTGATACTCGAAGCCCGCCGCCGCCATGTCGGCCGGGCTGTAGACATTGCGCAGATCGACGATCAGCTTGCGCCGGAGGAGCTGGCGCATGCGCCGGACGTCGAGCGCGCGGAACTGGTTCCACTCCGTCAGCACCACCACGCAGTCGGCGTCGGCCATGGCGTCGTAGGCGCTCTCGCACCACGCCACGTCCTTCAGCAGCTTCTTGGCCTCGTTCATGCCCTCGGGATCGTAGGCCCGGACCGAAGCGCCGGCCTGTTGCAGCGCCGGCACCACCTCGAGCGACGGCGCCTCGCGCATGTCGTCGGTGTTGGGCTTGAAGGTCAGACCCAGCACCGCGACGGTCAGCCCCTTCATCTGGCCGCCGCAGGCCCGGATCACGCGTCCGGCCATCGCCTTCTTGCGCGCGTCGTTGACCGCGACCGTGGCCTCCACCAGCCGGACCGGCGCGCCCGCGTCCTGGGCGATCTTGGCCAGCGCCAGCGTGTCCTTGGGAAAGCACGACCCGCCATAGCCCGGGCCGGGGTGCAGGAACTTGCGCCCGATGCGCCCGTCCAGCCCCATGCCGCGCGCCACGTCGTGCACGTCGGCCCCGACCTTCTCGCACAGATCGGCGATCTCGTTGATGAAGGTGATCTTGGCGGCGAGGAAGCCGTTGGCGGCGTACTTGATCAATTCCGCCGTCTCCAGTCCGGTGAACACGATCGGCGTCTCGATCAGGTAGAGCGGGCGATAGAGCGCGCGCATCACCTCGCGCGCCCGGTTGCCGTCGGCGCCGATCACCACGCGGTCGGGGCGCATGAAGTCGCCGATCGCCGAGCCCTCGCGCAGGAACTCGGGATTCGAGGCCACGTCGAACTCGGCGTCCGGGCGCTCGCGCCGGATGATGTCGGCGACCGCGCGGCCGGTGCCCACGGGCACCGTGGACTTGGTGACGATCACCGCGTAGCGGGTAAGCGCCCGGGCGATCTCGCGCGCCGCATCGTACACGTAGGTCAGGTCGGCGTGCCCGTCGCCGCGCCGGCTGGGCGTGCCCACGGCGATGAACACGGCATCGGCCTCGGCCACCGCGGGACCAAGCTCGGAGGCGAAGGAAAGCCGCCCGGCGCGGATGTTGTTCGCCACCAGCGCGTCCAGTCCCGGCTCGTAGATCGGCACCCTGCCTTGCTTCAGCTGCGCGATCTTGCCCGCGTCCTTGTCGACGCAGACGACGCGGACGCCGAACTCCGAGAAGCACGCCCCGGAGACGAGGCCGACATAGCCCGTGCCGATCATCGCGATGCGCATGGTGGCGTGTTCCTTCCGGCCGGTCCCGCGCTAAATGCCGGCATACTCCCTTAGGATCGCCTTCACGTCCTTGGCCAGATCGCCGCGCTTAAGCGCGTAGGCGACGTTGGCCTCGAAGAACCCCACCTTGTCGCCGCAGTCGAACCGCTTGCCTTCGAACCTGAGGCCGTGGAACGGGTACTTGCCGATCATCTTGGCCATCGAGTCGGTCAACTGGATCTCGCCGCCCGCCCCGCGCCCGGACCGGCCCAGATGCTCGAACACCTCGGGCAACAGGATGTAGCGGCCGATGATCGAAAGGGTCGAGGGCGCCTTCTCGGGCGCCGGCTTTTCCACCAGGCCCTTCACCTCGGCCAGCTTGCCGTCGTCGCTGGCCACGTCGAGGATGCCGTAGCGCTTGGTGTGCTCGCGCGGCACGTCCATCACCGCCACCATGTTGCCGCCGGTGAGCCCTTGCGCGTCGACCATCTGCTTCAGGCACGGGGTCTTGGCCAGCACCAGGTCGTCGGCCAAGAGCACCGCCACCGGCTCGTCGCCCACCAGGTTGCGGGCGCACCACACCGCGTGGCCCAGGCCCAGCGGCTCCTGCTGGCGCACATAGGCCACCTGGCCGGGCTTGGGCAGCGCCGAGCGCAGCATGTCGAGCTCGGCCTTCTTGCCGCGCTCGCTCAGCGCCGAGGCCAGCTCGTAGCTGATGTCGAAATGGTCCTCGATCGCCTGCTTGCCGCGGCCGGTGACGAAGATGAACTGCTCGATCCCCGCGGCCTGGGCTTCCTCGACCGCGTACTGGATCAGCGGCTTGTCGACCACCGGCAGCATTTCCTTGGGCATCGATTTGGTGGCCGGAAGGAAGCGCGTGCCGAGGCCGCCTACGGGAAAGATCGCCTTGCGGACCGGTTTGGACATGGGGCCATCGCGG
>JBQTIS010000362.1:0-6098 GCA_052387895.1 Rhodospirillales bacterium
TCCGTCGAACGGGCGCACGTGCACCGCGACCTCGGCGCGCCGGTTGCCGATGCGGACCAGCGCGCCCTCCGCCAGCCCCAGCGCCGCGCAATCCCGGGGATGGACCAGCGCCGTGGGGCGGCGCTCGCGCGCGCGCGAGGTCGGCGTCTCGGTGAAG
The DNA here is from genome assembly GCA_052387895.1 of Rhodospirillales bacterium. Classification (GTDB taxonomy): domain Bacteria; phylum Pseudomonadota; class Alphaproteobacteria; order JAEULC01; family JAEULC01; genus JAEULC01. The sequence goes on from JBQTIS010000362.1 coordinate 158, forward strand.
CTGGTGTTGAGGAACTGGCGCGCCGGAGCGGCCACCAGGCGGAAGGGATGCTCGGCGTCGGCGCTTTCGATCGTCGCCATGTGGTCGGGCAGCGCCGGCATGCCGGCATGGGCGAGGCCCACCCGCTTCCAGTCCGGAGCGAAATGGAAGCGCCGGTCCTCGTGGCCGAAGCCGTCGAGGAAATGCGCGGCGCGGAAATCGGGCGCGAGGTCGATCCAGCCCATGCGATGGGCGGTCTCGGCGTCCGGCAGGCCCGAGGCCCGGAGCGTGCGGTCCGCCATCTCCCACGCCGTCATCTCGAACCCTTCGTGCCTTGCGCCCAGGCGCCGGGCGAGCGCGCGCAGCACGTCGTGGTTCGAGCGCGACTCGCCCACCGGTTCGATCACCTTCTTGGCCACCTGCAGATGGGTGTGGCCGCCCGCCTGGTAAATGTCGTCGTGCTCCAGGAACGTGGTGGCGGGCAGCACGATGTCGGCCATGGCGGCCGTGTCGGTCATGAACTGCTCGTGCACGCACACGAACAAATCGGCGCGCCGGAAACCCTCGCGCACCTTCAGCGATTCCGGGCACACCACCACGGGGTTGGTGTTCTGGACGAACAGCGCGGCGACCGGCGGGCCCTGGCCCAGGTCGCGCTTGTCGCCGGTCAGCGCCGGGCCGATGCGCGACTGGTCGAGCCGGCGCACCGACTTGTCGAGCGCGTCGAGGCCCTCGATCAGCGTCTTGTCGATGGCGTAGATGCCGGCCATGCCGTAGAGCGCGCCGCCGCCGCGATGCCGCCACGCCCCGGTGACCGCGGGCAGGCACGAGGCCGCGAACATCTGCATCGCCCCGTTGCGCGAGCGCGTGAAGCCGTAGCCGAGCCTGATGTACGCGCGCGTGGTGGCGCCGTAGAGCCGCGCGAAGGCGACGATCTCCTCGGCCGAAAGCCCGGTGATGGCGGCGGCCCATTGCGGCGAACGCGCCTGGACGTGCCGCTCCAGGCGGTCGGCGTCTTTCGTGTAGCGCGCCATGTAGTCCCGGTCCGCGAAGCCCTCCTTGAACAGCACGTGCATGACGGAAGCGGCCAGCGCGCCGTCGGTGCCGGGCCTCAGGCACAGATGCGTATCCGCCTGCTCGGCCGTGCCGGTGCGGTAGGGGTCGATCACCGCCAGCTTCGCGCCGCGGCTTTTGCGCGCACGGGCGACGTGCGCCATGACGTTGACCTGGGTGGCGACGGGGTTGCCGCCCCAGATCACGATCAGGTCGGCCTCGGCCATCTCGCGCGGGTCCGTACCCCATTTCGCGCCCGCGCCGGCGTGCCAGCCCGCGTCGGAGATGGTGTTGCAGATCGTGTTGTGCTGGCGCGAGTAGCGCATGACGTGGCGCAGGCGCTCGATGCCGTCGCGCTGCACCAGCCCCATCGTGCCGGCGTAGTAGTAGGGCCAAACCGCCTCGGCCCCGTGCTTCTGCGCGGCCCGGGTCAGCGCCTCCGCGGTGCGGTCGAGCGCCTCGTCCCAGCCGATCTCGGCGAACGCGGCGCGGCCGACGCCCTTGTCGCCCACGCGCCTGAGCGGCCGCGTTAGCCGGTCGGGGTGATGCACGCGCTCGGCGTAGCGCGCGACCTTGGCGCAGATCACGCCCGCCGTGTAGGAATTGGCCGCCGCCCCGCGCACCTTGCCGATGCGGTTTGCGTCCAGGCGCTCGACCTCCAGCGCGCAGGTGCTGGGGCAGTCGTGCGGACAGGCGGAGGTCTGCCACGCGGCCGGGCGGGTATCGTCGGGCATGGGCGGATTGTATCATCCCCGCCGGGGAGAGAAACGCGTGTTGCAGCCCGCCAAGAGCTACCAGGAAGCCGTCGCCAAGTTCCGCTGGCGCGTGCCCAAGCGCTTCAACATCGGCGCCGACGTTTCCGACCGCCAGGACGGGGCCAAGCTGGCGCTGATCTACCGCGACGAGGCGGGCGGCGAGCGGCGCTACAGCTTCCGCGACATGTCGCTGCTGTCCAACCGGCTCGCCAACGTGCTCATGGCCCAGGGCCTCAGGCGCGGCGACCGGCTCGGCATCCTGTTGCCGCAGTCGCCCGAGACCGCCATCGCCCACCTCGCGGCCTACAAGGCGGGGCTGGTCGCCGTGCCGCTGTTCGCGCTGTTCGGCGTCGAGGCGCTGGAATACCGGCTCGCGGATTGCGGCGCGCGCGGTCTGGTGACCGACGCCGCGGGGCTGGTCAAGATCGCGCCGATCCGGGACGGCTTGAACGAACTACGCACGATCCTTCTGACCGACGGCCATAGCGGCGGCGACGCCAATCTGTGCTTCGCCGGGGGCGACCAGCCCGTTGCCTTCTGGCCCGCGGTCGAGGCGGCCTCGGACCGCTTCGCGCCCGCCGACACCGCGGCCGACGATCCGGCGCTGATCATCTACACCTCGGGCACCACCGGCCAGCCCAAGGGCGCGCTGCACGCGCACCGCGTGCTGCTGGGCCACTTGCCCGGCGTCGAGTTTCCGCACGAGTTCTTCCCCCAAGCCGGAGACCTGATGTGGACCCCGGCGGACTGGGCGTGGATCGGCGGGTTGCTGGACGTGCTGCTGCCGGCCTGGCATCACGGCGTGCCGGTGCTGGCCTACCGCATGCGCAAGTTCGACCCCGAGGAAGCCTTCGCCGTGCTGGCCGGATACGGCGTTCGCAACAGCTTCCTGCCGCCGACCGCGCTCAAGATGATGCGCGGGGTGGTAAATCCGCAAAAGCGCCACGCCTACAAGCTCCGCTCGATCGGCAGCGGCGGCGAGACGCTGGGCGGCGAGCTTCTGGACTGGGGCCGCGCGACCTTCGGCCTGACGATCAACGAGTTCTACGGCCAGACCGAGTGCAACCTGGTGGTCGGCAATTGCGCGGGCATCATGGAGGCCCGGCCCGGCTCGATGGGCCGCGCGATCCCCGGCCATATCGTCGCCATCGTCGACGACGAAGGCCGCCCGCTGCCCGACGGCGAGGCGGGGAACGTCGCGGTCCTGCGGCCCGATCCGGTGATGTTCCTGGAGTACTGGCGCAACCCCGGGGCCACGCGCGCCAAGTTCGCCGGCGACTGGCTTGTGACCGGCGACACGGGCGCCCGCGAGAAGGACGGGTATTTCCGCTACCGCGGCCGCAGCGACGACGTGATCACCTCGGCCGGCTATCGCATCGGCCCGGCGGAGATCGAGGACTGCCTGCTGAGGCACCCCGCCGTGGCCATGGCCGCGGTGATCGGCGTGCCCGACCCGGTGCGCACCGAGGCGGTGAAGGCCTTCATCGTCGCCAAGCCGGGCGTCGCGCCCGACCGCCGCCTGGCCGAGGACGTGCAGGCCTGGGTGCGCACGCGCCTGGCGGCGCACGAATATCCGCGCCTGGTGGAGTTCGTGAGCGAGCTGCCGATGACGACCACGGGGAAGATTCAGCGTAAAGTCCTGCGCGAGCGCGAAGCGGCGAAAACGGCGGAGAAGGCGGGATGAAAACGGCTTCCAAGACCATCGACTACTACTATTCGCACCAGAGCCCCTGGACCTATATGGGGCACAAGCGGTTCCTGAAGCTGGCCGGGGCGGCGCGAGCCGCGGTCAACTTCAAGCCGGTGGATTACGGCAGGATCTTCCCGCAGTCCGGCGGCCTGCCGGTCGACAAGCGCCCGCCGCAGCGCCAGGCCTATCGCCTGGTCGAGCTCAAGCGCTGGAGCGAGCACCTCGGCGCCAAGCTGAACCTGCAGCCGGCGTTCTTTCCAGTGGATTCCAAACCGGCCGCGCTGCTGGCGATCGCGGCCGGCAAGTCCGGCGGCGACGTGGGCAAACTGTCCGGCGCGATCCTCGAGGCGGTATGGGCCAGGGACAAGAACATCGCCGACCCCGAGACCCTGGCCGCGATCGCCGGCGAGCACGGTTTCGACGGCAAGAAGCTGCTGCAGGCGAGCCTGGCGCCGGAGATCGCCCAGATCTACGACCGCTACACCGACGAGGCGATCCGGGCCCAGGTGTTCGGCGCGCCCTGGTACGTCTACAAGGACGAGCCGTTCTGGGGCCAGGACCGGCTGGAGCTCTTGGAAAAGGCGCTGAAGAAGTAAACCACCCTACGCCGCCTTGGCCTTGGCTTTGTCCACCTTCACGCCGCCGCCTTACAGCAGCATCACCTTGTTCAAGAGCTTGACCAGCGCGTAGACCGACTCGATCGCGGGGGCGGGCGTGTCGGTCAGCCGCGCCATTTCCAGGATCGAGCCGATCAGCGCCTCGGTCTCGAGCGAGCGTCCCGCCTCGACGTCCTGCAGCATCGAGGTCTTGTGCGCGCCCACGCTCTCGGCGCCGGCGATGCGCTTCTCGATGGTGACGCGGAACGTGACCCCCAGCTTCTTGGCGATGGTCTCGGCCTCTTCCATCATCCGCGCCGCCAGGTGGCGGGTCTCGGGGAACTGGCAGATGTCGACCAAGGTCGCGTGGGTCAGCGCGCTGATCGGGTTGAACGACAGATTTCCCCAGGCCTTGAGCCAGATTTCCGAGCGGATGTCCTTCAGCACGCGCGACTTCAAGCCCGCCTTCACGAACATGTCGTGGACGCGCTTGACCCGCTCGGTCTCCGCGCCGTCGAGCTCGCCGACCGGAAAGCGGTCGCCCTCGACATGGTGGATGACGCCCGGCGCCGTGACGCCGGCCGCCGGATACACCACGCAGCCGACGATGCGCTTGGGGTCGATCTTCTTGCCGAGCACGCCCGTGGGGTCCAGGCTTTCCAGCTTCTTGTTGTCGTACTTGCCGCCGAGGCGCTGGAAGTACCACCACGGCAGGCCGTTCTGCACCGTCAGCACCATGGTGTCGGCGTCGAGCAGATGGTCGATGTCCTTGACCACCTGGTCGAGGAAGTGCGCCTTGACCGCCAGGATCACCAGGTCCTGCTTGCCGGCGTCGGCCGCCTTGTCGACGCCCCTGACCTTGGCGGTTTCGACCTTGCCGTCGTGCCATTCCAGCTTGAGCCCGTTCGCCTTGATGGCGGCGAGGTGCGGCCCCATGTCGATCACCGTCACCTGGTTGCCGGCGAGCGCGAGCTTGGCCGCGATCAGGCCGCCGATGGCGCCCGCCCCCACCACGCAGACGCGCAAGGGCTTGGGCGGCCCCTTCAGCAGATAGGGGCTCGGCAGCACCTGGTTGAACGGGTTGACCAGCCGGCCGACGCCGTCGATCGCGATCTCGACGGTGTTCTCGGCCGCCGCCATCGGGCCCGCGCCGATCGAGGTGCCGCAGGCGATCACGTCGCCCGGCATCAGCGTCATGTCGCGCGACACCAGGCTCACCAGCTTGTGCGGCGGGAAGAACATGTCGCTGACCGGATAGTTCTGCACTTCCTTGCCGTTGAGGATGGTGCGGACGGTGAGCTTCATCGGGTCGATGCCGGTCTGGATCGCCGGCCCCAGGACGCCGAACGTGTCGAAGCTCTTGGCCCGCGCCCACTGGTCGAAGCTCGGGTTCTTCTTCAACAGGTCGATGGCGGTGACGTCGTTCACGCAGGTGTAGCCGAAGATGTAGTCCCCGGCCTCGGCCTCGCCGACCATCGAGCATTTCCTGCCGATGACCACGCCCAGCTCGCCCTCGTAGAAAATCCGGCCGGCATAGGCCTTCGGCCGCTGGATCGGCAGGCCGGGCGGATGCAGCGCGTTGGGGGCCTTGAGAAAATACAGCGGCTCGTCGGGAATCGGGAAGCCGAACTTGGCGGCGAGCTGGTGGAAATTATTCCACAGGCACACCATCTTCGACGGCTCGCACGGCGCCAGCAGCCGCACGTCCGCGAGCTTCACGGTTTCGTTCGTCGGCTTGGCGCCGGCGAACATATCGCCGGTATGGACGGTGACGATGCCGTCCTCGAGCGTGCCGAACTCGGCACGGCCCTTGCGCTCGAACCTGACCCACTGCGTCATCGCTCGCTCCTCCCCAACCCGGCTCGAAC
>JBQTIS010000363.1:0-2626 GCA_052387895.1 Rhodospirillales bacterium
TCGGTGCCGTCGACGCCATCGGTGTCCCCAGCCAGGGCCCAGATGCCCGCTTCGCCGCCCAGCGCCACGCCGAGCGCCAGCAGGAACTCGGCGTTGCGCCCGCCCCTGCCCTTGCCCCGGACCGTCACCGTGGTTTCGCCGCCCGACAGCAGCACGCACGGCGCCTTGGCCGGCTGGCCGTGGCGGCGGACCTGGCGCGCGCTCGGCGCCGGGGCCTCGACGCCCGCGCCATGCTGGAGAACAACGACGGCTACGGGTTTTTCTCGGCCCTGGGCGACCTCGTGATCACCGGCCCCACCCGCACCAACGTCAACGACTTCCGCGCGGTGCTGGTGGCGAGGAATTAGCGCCCCGGCCTGAACCCCTTCGGCGCCAATTCGAATTTGGAAAACTCGAAGGCCGGCGCGACGGTGCAGCCGACCAGCGTCCAGTCGCTTAAGGGCCGCGCGCTTTGCCAATGGCCGACCGGCACCACGGCCTGGGGTTCGTGGCCCAACGTCACGTCGGGGCCCAGCTGCACGATCTGGGCCAGGGCGCCGGGCGCGGCCACCGACAGCTCCAGCGGCCCGCCGCCATGCCAGTGCCAGATCTCCACCGCGTCGGTCAGCCGGTGCCAAGCCGAAACCTCGCCCCGGGCGAGCAGGTAATAGATCGACGTGGCCAGCCCGCGCCCGCCCTTCCCAGGCTTGTGGCGATAGACCTCGCGGTAGTGGCCGCCCTCGGGATGGGGTTTGAGCCCCAGGCGCCGGATGATCGCCGCGGCGTCCGGGGCGCCGCCCGCGCTCACGCCGGGTCTTTCGGCACGGTGTCGAGGAAGGATTTGCGCTTGGCGGTCTTCTCGTACCAGGCCGCGAGCTTGGGATGCCCCTGGCGCCAGCGCTCGGCCGCGAAGCGCAGATCGAGATAGCCGCAGGCGCAGCCCACCGCGATGGCGCCGAGCGTCAGCGGGCCTTCCAGCGTCTCTGCCTCGGCCTCGAGCGCGTCCAGCCCGCGGGCGACCGCGCGCTTCTGCCGCTCGATCCAGTCCTGCGACTGCTTCTCGGGCGGGCGCTGCGATTCCAGGCGCCGGAGGATCGCCGCGTCGAGAATCCCGTCGCCCAGCGCCTGAAGCCTAAGCGCCCGCCAGCGCGCGCCGCCCCCGGGCGGCAGCAGCTTCTGGCCGGAATGCAGCGAGTCGAGGTACTCGCAGATCACCGGCGAGTCGAACAGCACTTCGCCGCCGTCGGTCACCAGCGCCGGCACCTTGCCCAGCGGGTTGTCCTTGCCGATGTCCGAATCGGGCGCCCAGACATTGGCCGGCACGACCTCGACCTTGCCGGCCTGCCCGGTTTCGATCGCCGTGACCAGCACCTTGCGTACATAGGGCGAGGTGGGCGAATAGCGCAGCTTCATCTTTGAGAGTCCTTATGGTGAGCCTGTCGAACCATGAGGCCCCATCCTTCGACAGGCTCAGGATGAGGCCCAAACAATCCGCTCAGAAAACGTCCTTGCGCCGGCGCACCTCGGCGAACACGGCCACCGGATCGGCCGGCGACAGTCCCACATTGGCCGCGAGCGCGGGCTGGTCGGCGCGCAGGAAGGGATTGGTGCGGCGCTCCTCGCCCATCAGCGACGGCACGGTCGGCAGCCCTTGGGCGCGCAGGCGCTTGACCTCGTCGATGCGGCGCATCAGGTCGGGATTGGCCGGATCGACCGTGCGCGCGAACCGGCCGTTGTTCTCGGTGTATTCGTGCGCGCAATAGACCCGCGTGTCGTCGGGCAGTTGGCGCAGCTTGCCGATGCTGGTCCACATCTGCTGCGGCGTGCCCTCGAACAGCCGCCCGCAACCCAGCGAAAAAATCGTGTCGCCGCAGAACAGCGCGCGGCTGTCCTTGAACCAATAGGCAATGTGCCCGCGCGTGTGGCCCGGCACGTCGTAGACGCGCGCCGTCTCGCGCCCGAACGCCCAGTCCTCGCCGTCGCCCACGTCGATGTCGATGCCGGGAATGCGGGCGCGGTCGGCCCTGGGACCCACGACCGTGGCCTGGAAGCGCTGCTTCAGGCGCAGATTGCCGCCGGTATGGTCGGCATGGTGATGCGTGTTGATGACATGGGTCAGCCGCCAGGCCAGGCGCTCCAGCTCGCGCTCCACCGGCTCGGCCACGGCCGGGTCGACCACGCCCACCGCGCCCGAGGCGGGCTCGCGCACCAGGTACACGTAATTGTCCGTCAGCACGGGAATTTGAACGATCTCAAGCATGGGCGAACTCTAGCATCTAAGGCGCCGGCTATCAGCATTCGGCCGAAAACCCGGCCGACCCGATGATAGCTGAGGGCGGAAGGCCGGTTTTACAACCTTGAATTAACCCGATTCCGACATCATCATGCCTGCATGACCGCCGACGTCGTCGATCTGCACGCCTTCTACGGCACGGGCCTCGGCCAGCTCGCGCGGCGCGCCTTGCGCCGGCGCATCCGCCAGATGTGGCCCAATCGGCGCGGCGAAACTGTCCTCGGTCTCGGCTACGCCACGCCGCTCTTGAGCCAGTTCCGCGAGGAGGCGCAGCGCGTGGTGGCGGTGATGCCGGCCACCCAGGGCGTGATCCGCTGGCCCAGGGACGGCAAGAGCCTGGTGGCGCTGGCCGAG
>JBQTIS010000364.1:0-2696 GCA_052387895.1 Rhodospirillales bacterium
AGCAGCAGCGCGAACGCGGCATAGACCACCGACCGCCGGTCGGCGACCGGGGCGAGCCGGCCGCCATAGGGCGGATCGACGTGAAGAAGCGCGACCATCGCCGCGGCGAAGGTCGCAGCGAACGCTAGGTTGGGCCGGCGATGCGGCGCGCCGTCGCGTACCCACGCTAGGCCCATGGTCGCGATGCCCAGCATGACGCCGGGAATGCACTCGGTCGACAGCCACAGCGCCAGGGCCGCGCCCAGGCCCGCGCCGATTCCGCGCGCCTCGTTCGGGCGCATTGCCACCCGCAGCGCGAAGCCCATGAATAGCGCCCAGCCCACGACGATCGGGATGTGGTGCGTGGCGCTGCCCGGCGCGCCGTAATTGATCGCCGTCGGCGCGAGCGCCAGCAGGATCGCGAGGAAGCGCCGCCCCGGCGTGTCCAGAACCGGCGCGGCGGCCCAGATCGCGGCCAGGATCAGCGCCACGATGCTCAATGGCCCGATGATCGCGGCGACGGCGGCGAGCGCCGCGTTCCATCCCGCGACCGCCGCTATCGGCGCCGCCAGCGCCAGGAAGATCAGGTCGTAGGACTTGGTCCAGTGCAGCACCATGCCGTAGGGGGCGTTGTCGCGCGGGAACAGCCCGCCGCTCCAGCCGCCATCGGCCAGCACTTGGCGCAGGCGCGATACCACCATGTAGCTGTCGGGATCGACCAGCTCGCCGCGCCACACCCCCGGCGAGGCGATCAGCTGCGCCGTCAGCAGTACCGCGAGCACGAACAGGCCTGGCAGGGCATCGAGCGCCAACGCACGCAAGCCCGGCCGTGCCGCGCTCATGCGCCCTCGACCGCCCCGGCCAGACCTTCCTCGGTGCCGAAGGCGACGCGCCTGCCGTCCGGCGAGAACGCCAGCGCCTCGATCCGGCCGCCGCCCGGCGGCTTGGCGAAGGCGGCTTCTTGCGTGCTGAGCTTCGCCAGGGCCACCGTGCCGTCGCCGTAGCCCGCGGCGATCAAATCGCCCCGGGGATGCGCGGCCACCGCCGACACGGCGGCCGAGCGCGCATAGCCGAGTTCCACCGGCGGCTTGCCCATCGGACCCGCGCCCGCGAACGGCCAGCACACGATGCGGTCGGCGCCCGCGGTGGCGAGGAAATAGGGCTGGCGCGACCAGGCGAGCGAGCGGACCTTGGCCGGATAGCCGCTCATGCGCATGTCGCTGTTGTCGTCGATGCGCCAGCCGTGCAGCTCCATGTCCTGCAACGCCGAGACCACGTATTCGCCGTCCGGGCTCCAGGTCACGCCGATATGCGAGCCGGCCCAGCGCAGCACCTTGGCCGACTGCCTGCCGCCATGCGTCCACCACAGGCTGACGCCGTTGTAGTGCGAGGCGGCCAGGCGCTTGGCCTTCGGGTTGGCGGCGATGCCCGAGACGGTGCTCTCGTGCTGCAGCGGCTCCAGCGTCTTGCCCGCGCGGTCGAACAGGTGGACGGTCTTGCCCACGGCGGCGGCGCGAAAACCGCCATTGGCCGGGGCCAGCACGTGCTCGACCCACTTGCCCTGCCACGCCGCGATCGGCGCGAGCGCGCCGTCGGCGCCGACGCGCATGAGCTTGCCGTCGTCGCCGCCGCTCAGGAACGCGCCGTCGCCGCCGTCGGCGGAAAGGCACAGCGCGGCGCCGTCATGCGCCTGGATTTTGCGCGGCGCATCGCTCGCGCCCGGGGCCGACAGCGCGACGTTGCCGTCGCCCAGCGCGAGGGCCAACGCGCCGTCCCCGGCGAAGGCCAGGGCCGAGACCGGCGCGCCCAGCTCCCAGGCCGTCAATTTCGGGTCGGCCATTTTCGGACCAAACGTGCGGCGATCAGGCGGCGCAGGATTCGAGGCCGCGCTTCAGATCCCCGGCGTCCAGCTTGCGGCCGATGAACACGATGCGGCTCGAGCGCTTCTCGCCCGGCTTCCATTCCGTGGTCGGCTTGCCGTCGACCTGCATGTGCACGGCGTGCATGACGTAGCGCTTGTCCTGGCCGGCGAAATCGAGGATGCCCTTGCTGCGCAGCAAGTCCTGGCCCTGGGCGGCCAGCAGGCGGCGGAACCAGGCCTCGAACTTGGGCATCGACAGCGGCCGCTCGAAGCGCAGCGACACGCTGGTCACCTCGGGATTGTGGCGCAGCACTACCGGCTTGGCCGCGTCGTCGCGACGATCGTGATCGTGGCCGTGGTCGTCGTGGCCGTGGTCGTCGGGGCCGTGGTCGTCGTGGCCGTGCCCGTGCTCGTGGTTGTGGTCCTCGGGCGTACGCTCCATGAAATCCGGCTCGACCTTCAGGATGCGGTCGAGGTCGAACGAGCCGCGGTCCAGCACATTCTCCAGCGCCACGTCGCACCGGCTCGCGCGGTGGATCGGCGCGAAGCGGTTGATCGCGCGCACGTCGGCCTCGACCGCGCGCAGTTCGGCCGGGCTCACCAGGTCGGTCTTGTTCAAGACGATCACGTCGGCGAAGGCGATCTGCTCCTCGGCCTCGCGGCTGTCCTTCAGGCGCTGCGGCAGGTGCTTGGCGTCGACCACGGTCACGATCGAATCGAGCTTGGCGCGGTCCTTGACCTCGTCGTCGACGAAGAAGGTCTGCGCCACCGGCGCCGGGTCGGCCAGGCCCGTGGTCTCGATCACGATGGCGTCGAATTTCCCCCGGCGCTTCATCAGGCCCGAGATGATGCGGAT
>JBQTIS010000365.1:0-3421 GCA_052387895.1 Rhodospirillales bacterium
CTTCTGCCATCGCGTGTGCCTGGTGCTGCGCGAATTCCTGCTCGTGCCGCAGGCGGCGGTGCTGCCGGCGGACCGGGACACGGAGGCGTTGCGACTGCTCAAGCAGCACAATTCGTGGGTGGTGCGCGGCGCCGACGGCGCCACGCGCCTCAAATGGCGCGCCATGGCCTATCTGCTGCGGCAATGCCCCGTCACCGCGCCAATGGGATGGTTGACGGACCTGCCGGCGCTGCGCCCAGCGATGGCGCAGTTTTACGACTGCATCGGCGCCAATCGCCATCGGCTCGGCGCCCCGGCGCGGGCGGCACTGCCGCTCCGGGCCGAACCGCCGCTGGCGATGCCGGCCCAGGCCCTGTGCGCGGCGCTGATGGCGCTGGCGCTGATCGGCAATCTGGGCTCGGTGCATCTGCCGACCTTCGGCGGCGGAAGCGCGGCGCCCGACGCGCCGGAGCCATACAACAGGGTCTTGGCGGCGCTGCAAGTCGCCCAGCGTTGGGACCTGTTCGCGCCGATGCCGGTGTTTTCGCAGCAGCATTTCGGCATCGCGGCGATATTGGCGGACGGGACGCGCGTGGACCTGATGCGAGCGCTGCCCAGGCCACCGGTGCGCCACGCCGCCAACGGCTACAGCGTGACTTTCGCCAATGGCCGCTGGCTAAGATACTTCAGCCGCATGGATCATTTCGACCCAGCGCAATGGATCGCGCTGGGCCGATATTTCTGCCGGCAAGCGCGCGAATCGGTCCCCGCGCCGCCGCGAGAGGTGGAGCTCGTGCGCTATGTGCAGTCCCCTTTCGAGGCTTGGAATCCCGCCATTCCGCCCAGGGACCGGCGCATCGTGGATTGCGGCCCGGCATGGGAAAAGCCCGGCTAAAATGCCACATCAGCCGGAATTTTCGTTTGGTACTAGGAGTTTGTTTGACACATCAGCGGGCGTTCCGTAGTTTTGCTTCCCGCATCGGAGGGAGATCGTCCATGCGTATTTTTCTCTTGGCGCTGACGTTGACCCTGGCGTTTGCCGGGGCCGTAACTACCGCAGTCGTGCCGACCAGCTATGCCGGCACGTCGACCGGCGACTACGCGCCGAAAAACCCCTGATCTGAGCGAACCACAACGAAACGGCGACGGGTCGCGCCAAGCGGTCCGTCGCCGTTTTGTTTTCGCGCGTGCCGCCGTGACGCGAGATTGCAGGCTCAGCGGTTCCCGGCGATTTGCGCTTTCGTTTCCTCGATCTTTCGTCGGCATTCGTCGTTGAGCTTGGCCGGCCGGAGAAAGGTCGGATTGGCCAGCATGTCGGTCGCGTCGAGCGACAGGCATGCCTGGAACCCCTCCAGCGCGTCGGGCAGACGCCCTTGCAGCCGGTGGACCTCGGCGATGCGGTGATGACTGAGGGCCAGGCTGCGCCGGGCCGACGCACTGGATGTGTTTCGCGCGTGCAGTTCCTTGGCGATGGCGTTGAATTGCCGGTACTCCTTCAGCGCATCGTCGGGCTTCGATAGCGCCAGCAGCGCGTCGCCGACCAGGACATGCGAAACCGCTTTGTCGTGCCGCCACGTCGTGTTCTTGGCGTCACGTTCCGACAGCTCGGTCGCGATTTTATGGTATTGGTGATAGCTCTCGATCGCGTCCTGCGGCCGTTGTTTGGCGAGATGCGCCTCGCCAAGCTTGGCGAAGCTCACGGCCCAGTCGCGTTTCCAGTCCATGTTCGTCTGGTCGATGCGCACCAGCCCGGCGGCGATCCCATTGTATTCAGTAAATCGTTGCAGGGCGCCGTCATGATCGCCCGCGCCCAGAAGCGAGTCGCCGAGCCGCTGGTTGCCCAGGCCTAGGCCACGTTGCCAGTAGGTGTTCGATGGGTCCTTCTTGGTTAAGGTTTCGAATGCGCCGCGGTAGGCCGTGGACTCGACGACCGCGGCGGCGAAATCGCCCTTGGCGCGGAGCATATCGCTCATGCGCTCGTGAGCGAAACCGAGCTCCAGCCGCCAGTTCGGCTTGTCCGGCTCCTCATCCGTCAGCTTCTGCAGAATTTCCTTGGCCGGACGGTAGACCGCGAGCGTTTCATCGATCCTGCCCTGGCGGCGCAGCGTGTCGCCCAGTTTCTCCAAGCTGAACGCCAGATCCGCCTGGCGCGCCTTATCCTGGGGGAACCGACGGGCGAGCTTTTCCGCGACCGCTTTCCAGGCCAGGCGCGCCTCGAGCGCGGCGTCGAGCGTGCCGGCGTCCTGGCCGATGTCGCCCAGCCGCCGATAGCTCTTGGCGATGATCGTCTGCCATTCGACGTTGTCGGGGTCCTTCGCCGCGAAGCCCCGCGCCCGTTCGTTCGCCTCCTTGGCGGCCGCCAGCGCCGCCTGCAGATCGCCGAGCACGAGGTAGCTGCGGGCGCGCACCTCCAACAACTGGACCTGCGCCCGGATCGCCACGGGGTCCTCTTTTTCCGCCAGAAGCTTGCCGAACGTGTCGCGCGTGACGTCGAGGAGATTCTGGGCCATCTGCGGATTGATCGCGAAGGAATCGGTCGATAGGTCGACCACATTCACGATGTTCGCCGCCGCGGCCACCGCGGTGGCGTAGTTTCGCTCCGCGATGCTCCTTTGCCAGAAGGCGATCGCGGCCGCGACGCCCAGCACCAAGGCGCCGGCCACGGCGCCCAGGCGCACGTAGCGTTGGAACCTCTCCTGGCGCCGCCTGATCGCCTCGTGGTGGTCGATGCTGTCGCGGATGAACCGGCGCTCGGCGTCCGAGAGCTGATGCGGCTTTTCCACCAGCCAGGCGCGGGCGCGCGTGAGCTTTAGGCCGGTCAGCAACGCGTCGGCCTTTTGCGCTTCCGGCGCCTTGTCCCAGTCGTGCAGGTCGCGCTCGAGCTGGTCCTTGCCCATGAGGAATTCGCGTTCCTCGTCCAGCCAGGCGCGCAATCGGCGCCATTTCCTGAGCAGCGCCTCGTGCGCCACCTCGACCACCGTGTCCGCGCCTTCGCGGCGGACGATCAGCAGCCGCGCTTTCGCCAGGCGCTCGATCAACGGATGCGCCCGGACGGGCAGCGTGTCCAGACGCGCGGGTTGGCGCACGTACTCGCCGGCGGCGTTGACCCGGACCATTGCAGGCACGAACGCGTCTTTCAGCGCCTTCAGGTCTTCCGGCGCGGGCTTGGCGGCTTCCAGCACCTCGTCCGCGCGCCGGCGCACCGCGTTCTCCAGCGGCGACAGGCCTTCTTTCTCGTCCCCCAGGCTGCGGTAGTGCGCGATGGTCAACTGGCGCGTGCCCGCATGCCGGTCGTAGAGCTCGCGCAGCGCGAAGGCCAGAAGCGGCAGCGCATCGTCGGTCGCCGCGGGCGTCAGCGCCGCCGCGGCCAACGCGTTGTGCCCCGGTATTACCCCCCCCCGCGCCGGCGCCGTGATGTTGCGGCGCACGCGGGCGGTCGGCC
>JBQTIS010000366.1:0-2898 GCA_052387895.1 Rhodospirillales bacterium
AGTTCGTGGGAATGCCGCCCATGTTGTAGTGGGCGGTCGGCAGCACCGGGATCGGCTCGCGCGTCACGTCCACGCCCGAGAAGATGCGCGCGGTCTCGGCGATGCCGGGCAGGCGTTCGTGGATCACCGTGGGGTCGAGGTGCTCCAGGTGCAGGTGCATGTAGTCCTTCTCCGGGCCGCAGCCGCGCCCCTCGCGCATTTCGACGGTCATCGAGCGGCTGACCACGTCGCGCGAGGCCAGGTCCTTGGCGCTGGGCGCGTAGCGCTCCATGAAGCGCTCGCCGTTCGCGTTGGTCAGGTACCCGCCCTCGCCGCGCACCCCCTCGGTGATCAGGCAGCCGGCCCCGTAGATGCCGGTGGGATGGAACTGGATGAACTCCATGTCCTGCAGCGGCAGCCCGGCGCGCAAAACCATGGCGTTGCCGTCGCCGGTGCAGGTATGCGCCGAGGTGCACGAGAAATAGGTGCGCCCGTACCCGCCGGTCGCAAGCACCGTCATCTTGGCGCTGAAGCGGTGGATGGTGCCGTCGTCGAGATTCCAGGCGACGACGCCGCGGCATTGCCCGGCCTCGTCCACGATCAGGTCGATGGCGAAATACTCGATGAAGAACTCGGCCGCGTGCTTGAGGGACTGCTGGTAGAGCGTATGCAGGATGGCGTGGCCGGTGCGGTCGGCCGCGGCGCAGGTGCGGTGCGCGATGCCCTCGCCGAACTTGGTGGTCATGCCGCCGAACGGGCGCTGGTAGATCTTGCCCTCGGGCGTGCGGCTGAACGGCACGCCGTAATGCTCCAGCTCAATCACCGCGGGGATCGCCTCGCGCACCATGTACTCGATCGCGTCCTGGTCGCCCAGCCAGTCCGACCCCTTCACCGTGTCATACATGTGCCAGCGCCAGTCGTCCGCGCCCATGTTGCCCAGCGCCGCCGACATGCCGCCCTGCGCCGCCACGGTGTGGCTGCGCGTGGGAAACACCTTGGTGATGCAGGCGGTCTTCAGGCCCTTCTCGGCCATGCCGAAGGTGGCGCGCAGGCCGGCGCCGCCGGCGCCCACCACCACCACGTCGTAGCTGTGGTCCACCACGTCGTAGGCCTTGCCGTTGATGGCGGGGGCGGCCTTCTTGCCGGCGTCGAGCGGCATGACGCCCTAGCCTATCGCCACTTGCAGCACGGCGACGACCGAGGTCAGCGCCAGAAGCGCGCTTAACAGCTTCACCGCCGCGACGCCGGCGACCTTCAGGCCCTCGTGGTGCACGTAATCCTCGATCACCACCTGCATGCCGAGCGCGCCGTGATAAAAGGCGGCGGCGACGAACAGGATCATCGCCGCGGCGTTGACCGGACGGCCGAGCCACTGCTCGACCGCCGACAGCTCGGCGCCGACATGCGCGATCACGCCCGAGGCGAACCAGACCGTCAGCGGCACCAGCGCCGCCGCCGTCAATCGCTGCATCCACCAGTGATGCGTGCCGTCTTTGGCCGAGCCGAGATGGCGCACGCGGGCGATGGGCGAGCGGATGCTCATGACGCCGGCCCCCTCATCCCGCCGCGCCATAGGCCGCGAGCCAAGCGGCCAGCGTCAGAGCCACGGTGCCGGCGACCACGATCCAACCCGTGGCATAGGCCTGCGGCAGCTCGAAGCCCCAGCCCGCGTCCCACAGGAGATGCCGGATGCCGTTGAGCAGGTGATAGAACAGGCAAACGGACCAGCCGAGCAGCAGCAGCTTGCCCAGCGGCGAGGCCAGCCACGCCTGCAGCACTTCATAGGCGGTGGGCCCCTGCGCGGCCGCCACCAGCCAGCAGGTCAGCATCAGCGTTCCGACCATCAGGCCGACGCCGGCGATGCGATGGCTGATCGACAAGACCGAGGTGAGCTGAGGACGATAGACCTGGAGGTGGGGGGAAAGCGGGCGCTCGCGGGCGGCCATCCGATATCCTTCTGCCGAGGACGAAGACGGCGACGGGCGCCCTGGGCCCGCGTCGCCGCCGATTTCCTAGGTTTCGTTTAGACCCCGCCCGACCCCAAGTCAACGCCGCGCCCGGATTCCGCCGGAACCGAAAAATCCAATGGTGGCGCGGGCTTGGCATACGTTATTCCAGCCCGCGCGGGCTGCCATGCGGCGGCGCTTCACTGTCCGATCGACGCGCGATTTGCGTGTAGCGGGCATGTCGCGCGAGCGCCGCGTGGGTGACCCCGCCGATCGCGCGCGGCTTGCCTCCGTTCCGCGCTACCCACAAGATTCAGCGCCGCGCGAAAGCCGTTCCACCACCGGCGGCCGGCTGTGGATGGTCCTGTGGATATGGCGTTGATGCATTGTGCAGGTCCGCGGAATCCATGCACAGAAATCGTCCCGCGCGCCGGTTTTTTGGATGGAAGTCGGCGCGGCGTCGGGCGATGCTTTTCCGCGCAACGCGAAAGCGCCGAAGCGGCGATTCCACGGGTAAGGCGAGCGCGGTTCCTGCGATCAGCGCTGCTGCTCAGGGGATACAGCTTCGGGAACGAGGGTGTCGGGCTCCGTCTCGGCGCGCTTGTTCGGCTCCGGCGGCTGGCCTCTTCCGGAGGGTTGCCGCCGGCTTCGGGAGCGGAAGCTTCTGGCTTCGCTCTTTCGTCCGGATCGCATGGCGGCCTCCGCGAGGTGGCCGGCGGTCCGATCCTAAGCGACGGCGGCTTTCGGGTCGTCGTCGCGGTGGAGGCAGCCGACGTGGGCCGCGACACGAAAGTGGCGCGGGAGCGGCGGTGGCGGGGGAGCGGAAACGGCGGCGGAGGTTCCCGGGCCTGAGGGTATGGTCGATCGCTCGCGGCGATCAACCGGTGTTCGGCGGCACCTGTATCTGCGAAGGTGCCGATGCCGCCTGAACGTCCAACCTGCCCGGTCGCGATTGCAAGGGGCCTTGACCGGC
>JBQTIS010000367.1:0-2915 GCA_052387895.1 Rhodospirillales bacterium
CTTAGCCCGCGCAGTGCCGGCGCGCAACGCCGGCGGCGGCAAAGGTCAGTGTTGGTGGCCGGCGGCGGCGCCCGGCTTTTGCACGATCACTTCGACCTCGATCTTGCCGGCCCTGGCGAAAACGAGCGTCAGCGGGAAGCTGTCGCCCTCCTTCAGCGGCGCCTTCAAGCCGATCAGCATGACGTGGAGGCCGCCGGGCTCGAGCGCGGTCTTGGCGCCGGCCCTGATGTCAATGCCGTCGACCCGCCGCATGCGCATGATGGCGTCGTCCATCGTCATGCTGTGCAGCTCGGCCTTCTCGGCGGCGGGCGAAGCGGCCGCGACCAGCCGGTCGGCCGCGCCCCCGTTTTCCACGCTCAGATACGCCGCGCCGGTCTTGCCGGCGCTGGCGCGCGCGAAGGGACGCACGATCACAAGATCGCCCTGCTTGTATTCTTGCGCCTGGGCCGCGGCGAACATGGCGATGGCCGCCGCAAGGGCGCTGAAAAGAACGCGTCTCATGTCCATCCTGTCCTTTCGGGCACCATGACCCAGGCCTGGGCGTGCGGCAATGCGGCGGCATGCCCCGGTCGGGCGCGGGCTGCGATCCATCTACGGCCCGACTTGCGACGGCTTCATCGGCCTGGCGCCGAACAACGCGTGGGCGCCCACCGCCCCCAGCACGATCACGCCGCCCAGCAGCGCCAGCGGGCGCGGCTCTTCGCCCAGCGCAAGCCATACCCAGATCGGCGCCAGGATGCTTTCCAGCAGGCTCAGCAGCCCCGCCTCGGCGGCGGAGACCGAACGCAGGCCGCGCACGAACAGCACCATGCCGAGGCCGAGCGAGAAGACGCCCATGAAGACGCAGAGCGCGATGTCGCGCGCGCTCGCGGCCATGGGCTGGGCCAGCGGCAGCACCAGCGCCGTGGCCCAAAGTCCGGCCATCAGCACCTGCGGCGTCATGTCGACGTGCTTGAAGCGGCGCAGCACCACCATCGTGACCGCGAAGGTCGCGGCGCAGCCGATCGCCAGCGCGTCGCCCAGCCAGGCGCCGCCGCCGATCGAGTCGCCGACCATCGCCGCCACGCCCGCCAGCGCCACGCCCATGATCGCCCAGGTGCGCGCCGGCACGCGCTCCTTGAGGAAGACCACGGCTAGGATCGCCGCGATGAACGGGTTGGTCGACAGCAGGATCAGCGAGTTGGCCACGCTCGTGCGCGTGATCGAGTTCACGTACAGCATCATCGACAGGGCCATGGTCAGGCCGGCGACCGCCGCGCCCCAGCCCGACGCGCGCAGCGCCGCCACCAGCGCGCCGCGGTTGATCGCCGCGACCAGGAACAGCGCGCCCAACGCGATCGACAGCGATCGCCAGAACAGGATGGTCCAGGCGTCGACTTCGATCAGCCGGATGATCAGCGCCCCCAGGCTCCATGCCGTGGCGCCGGCGGCGGCGCAGAACACGCCGACCAGATGCTCGCGCCGATGCGCGGCGCCTATCGGCGCCAGGGCTGCTTCGCGCGCGGTCACGTGGACTTGGGCGAGGCCTTGGGTGGTGCCGGGTCCATGTCGTAGGTGACCCAGTGCGTCTTGCGGCCGACGCGGTCATAGACCGACCGCGCACGGTAGTTGTCCTCGGCGGTGATCCAGCGGATCGCGGCCCAGCCGCGCTTGGCCGCCAGCTCGCGCAGCGCCCGCATCAGTTCGTCCACCACGCCCTGGCCGCGGAACTGCGGATCGACGAACAGATCGTCCAGGAAGCCGGCGGTCGCGGCCAGCAGCGGGCGCGGGAACTCGCGCACATGCGCCAATCCCACGACGCGCCCATCCGGCGTCTTGGCCAGCAGGCATTCGACCGCGTGGCCGGGGTCCATGATCCACGACCACACGAGGTTCGCCTTCGCGTCGTCCATCGGGCGCTTGTAGAACTGGGCATAGCCGTCGTAGAGGCGCCGCCACTGCGGCTTGTCGGCCTCGGCCGGCCGGACGATGGAAAGGGCTGGCATGGCAATGGCTCCGGTCGCGCTTGTGGGCTCGCGGGCGATGCAGTACCACGAAGCGGCCGCGGACAACACGCGCCATTTCGGCAAGGGGGCCTTGCTTAGGGCATGATGACGGCGCATCGCTATCTCGGGCTCGGGCCGAACGGTTTCCACCGTGTCGCCTACGTGGAGTGGGGCCGGGCCGACAATCCGCGCGTGTGCATTTGCGTGCACGGGCTCACGCGCAACGGCCGCGACTTCGATGAGCTGGCCCTGGCGCTGCAACCGGATTGGCGCGTGGTGTGCCCCGACGTGGTGGGTCGCGGCGAGAGCGACCGCCTGGCCGATCCCGTGGGCTACGGCTATCCGCAATATCTCGACGACGCCAACGCGCTGATCGCCCGGGTGGGCGCGGCGCGGGTGGATTTCGTCGGCACCTCGATGGGAGGCCTGATCGGCATGATGCTGGCGGCGCAGGCCAACTCGCCGATCCGCCGGCTGGTGATGAACGACGTGGGGCCGTTGATTTCCAAGGGTGGGCTCGAGCGCATCGCAGGTTACGTCGGCAAGGATCCGTCTTTCGCCGGCTTCGCCGAGGCAGAGGCCGCGTTCCGGCGTACCGCCGCCACGTTCGGCCTCAGGACCGACGACGAGTGGCGGCGCTTCGTCGAGCGCAGCATCAAGCCTGTCGAGGGCGGCAGGTTCACGCTCGCCTATGATCCTGCCATCGCGCAGGGGTTCAACCAGGCGGTCAAGGACATCGACCTGTGGAAAACCTGGGACAAGGTGCGCTGCCCGGTGCTGGTGATCCGCGGCGCGGACTCGGACCTGCTGCTGAAGGAGACCGCTGAAGAGATGAAAACGCGCGGCCCCGGCGCGACGGTGGTGGAGTTCCAGGGCTGCGGCCACGCGCCCGCGTTGATGAGCGCCGAGCAGGTATCGGTGGTGCGCGAT
>JBQTIS010000368.1:0-2329 GCA_052387895.1 Rhodospirillales bacterium
GATACATTATTCATTATGCCACCAATCCTTTTCCCTGTTCAATGCACTCATATAGCCAAGACCTTGTCATCCAGGACCTTGGTCATCCACGACAGGGTCCGGCCCAAGCGGGGGCCGGCCCAGAGGCAAGCAAACTCAGGCCTTTCCGGCCGCCGGAAGCCGCACCAGGTTCTTCAACCGCGCGATCAGGGGCCAGAACAGGGCGATCACGCCCAGGCCCATGATCGTGCCGACCAGCCAGTTGGAGAAGAACACCACGAGGCCGCCCTGCGAGCCGAGCAGCGACTGGCGGCCCGATTCCTCCGCCTTGTCGCCCAGCACGATCGCCAGCACCAGCGGCGCCAGAGGGTAGTTGCACTTCTTCAGCACGTATCCAAGCACGCCGAACACCAGCATCATCACCACGTCGAAGGTGTTGTTGTTCACGGTGTATGCGCCGATCGAGCAGATCACCAGGATGACCGGCGCGATGATCGAGAACGGCACGCGCAGGATCGCGGCCAGCACCGGAACGCAGGTCAGCACGATCACCAAGCCGACGAGGTTGCCCACGTACATGCTGGCGATCAGGCCCCAGACGAACTCCTTCTGCTCGACGAACAGCAGCGGCCCGGGCTGCAGGCCCCAGATCAACAAGCCGCCCAGCAGCACCGCGGCCGTCGGCGAGCCGGGCACGCCCAGCGCCAGCATCGGCAGCAGGGCCGAGGTGCCGGCGGCGTGCGCCGCGGTTTCGGGCGCCACCACGCCCTCGATCTCGCCGCTGCCGAACTTGTCGCCGCGCTTGGAGGTGCGCTTGGCGATGCCGTAGCTCATGAACGAGGCGGGGGTGGCGCCGGCGGGCGTGATGCCCATCCAGCAGCCGATCACGCAGGAGCGCAGCGACAGGGCCCAATAATTGGCCAGCCGCCGCCAGGTCTGGAACACGACGCGCGGATTGATCGCGGCCGACTTGCCCTTGAAGCTGAGGCCCTCCTCCATCGTCAGCAGGATCTCGCCGATGCCGAACAGGCCGATCACCGCCACCAGGAAGTCGAAGCCGGCGAGCAGGTGCTCGAAGCCGAAGGTCAGGCGCAGCCGGCCGGTGACGCTGTCGAGTCCGACGGCCGCGAGCGAGAAGCCGATCATCATCGCCGCCAGCGTTTTGGCCGGCGGCTCCTTGCTCATGCCGATGAAGCTGCAAAAGGCGAGGAAATACACCGAGAAAAACTCGGGCGGCCCGAACTTGAGCGCGAAACTCGCCACCAGCGGCGCGATCAGCGTGATCATGATCACCGCAAACAGCGCGCCGATGAAGGACGAGGTGAAAGCCGCGGTCAGCGCCTCGCCCGCCTGGCCCTTCTGCGCCATCGGGTGGCCGTCGAAGGTGGTGGCGACCGACCATGGCTCGCCGGGGATGTTGAACAGAATCGAGGTGATCGCCCCGCCGAACAGCGCCCCCCAATAGATGCAGCTCAGCATGATGATCGCGGAGGTCGGCGGCATGGAGAAGGTCAGCGGCAAGAGGATGGCTACGCCGTTGGCGCCGCCCAGGCCCGGCAGCACGCCCACGATCACGCCCAGCACGATGCCGAGCACCATCACGCCGAGGTTGTACGGCTGCACCACGAGGGCGAATCCCTCGAACAGATTGGCGATCTCCTGCATCCCCCACCCCTGCGCCGCGTCGCCGCGCGCGCGACTGCCAAAGCGCCGCGCCGGGCGCTACAGGTTGAAATAGTCCTCGATCGGCCCCTTCGGCAGCGGCACCAGAAACCATTGCTCGAAAGCGAAATAGGCGAGGATCGGCACGCCGATCGCCACCGGCGCCACCAGTTGCCAGCCGTAGCGCCCGAGCCACTTCATGAACACGCCGATCAGCAGCGCCGAGGCGACGTAGAAGCCGACGAACGGCACGACCGCCACGTAAACCGCCGTCGGCGCCACGACCGACGCGACCTGGCGCAGCTGGCCCCAGTCGGCGAACAGCCTGCCCGCCTTGCCGGCCGCGCCGGACATCAGGGCGCGCGCGAAGTTGACGATGCTGGCGCCGAGAATGAACAGGCCGAGATAGAACGGAATGAACCCGGACTGCGGACCCTCGATCGCCCAGCCGATGCCGACATCCAGGCTGCCGGCGATCACGATCAGCGCGAAGATCGCCATCAGGGCCGCGACGCCGATCTCCACCGCCCGATGGGACGGTCCCGTCCTACCGGCTTCGCCCGATGCATGAGCCATTGCTGTCCCCCGCCGCCGCGAGATGAAACCGCCGGCGGCATCGCGCCGCCGGCGGCATGCGCGTCAATGGCGGCTACTTGGCCAGGAAGCCGGCCGCTTCCATCAGTTCCTT
>JBQTIS010000369.1:0-7462 GCA_052387895.1 Rhodospirillales bacterium
GGCCACCACCATCTGGATGGTCGAGCAGTTGGGATTGGCGATGATGTTGCGGGCCTTGTACTGCTTGATGGCCTCGGGGTTGACCTCGGGCACCACCAGCGGCACGTCCTTGTCCATGCGGAAGCGCGAGGTGTTGTCGATCACCACGCAGCCCGCGGCCGCGGCCTTGGGCGCGTAGATCTCGGACACCTTGGCGCCGGGCGAGAACAGGCCGATGTCGACGCCCTTGAAGTCGAAGGTGGCGAGGTCGCGGACCTTCAGCACCTTGTCCTCGCCGAAGCTGACCTCCTTGCCGACCGAGCGCTCCGAGGCCAGGGCCACCACCTCGTCGCAGGGGAATTCGGTTTCCGCCAGCGTGGCCAGCATCTCGCGGCCGACGTTGCCGGTGGCGCCCACCACAGCGACCCGGTAGCCCATGATTGCCTTGTCCTTTCATCCGGCCGCGCCGGCTTCGGGGCCGCGGCCCAGCATCAGGCCGCCCCGAGGGGCGGCGGGGGTTCAATAGACCGTCGAGCCTTGGCTTTCAAGCGCTTATCCCCGGGCGCGGGGCCCCCGGGCCGCGTTGCGCGCCGGGGCGGCGCTGCTAGACTTAAGCCGAGCGAACGCCCTTCTCCGACAAGCCCGCCCGATGCCCTCGCGCCGCTTCGCCGCCGACCCCCAGGGTCCCCTGTTCGCCTATCGCGCGCGGCGCGCCCAAGGCGCGCTCGAAGCCGACCCGGCGCAGGAACTGGCGGCCGAGAAGCTGCAAAGCCTGTTCAACGCGCTGCGCCATTACCGTCCCGCCGCCGGCGCCGCGGGCTGGCGGGCGCGGCTCGGCTTGGCGGGGACGGAGGGAGAAACGCCGCAGGGTCTTTATATCTACGGCGGCGTCGGGCGCGGCAAGTCGATGCTGATGGACCTGTTCTTCGCCGTGGCGCCGCCTAAGGCCAAGCGGCGGGCGCATTTCCACCCGTTCATGCTCGAGGTCCAGCGCCGCCTGCACGAGGGCCGCGGCCGCAAGCAGGCCGAGCCGCTGAACGCCGTTGCCGACGCGCTGGCGCGCGAGGCGTGGCTTTTGTGCTTCGACGAATTCCACGTCTATACCATCGCCGACGCCATGATCCTGGGCCGGCTGTTCGAGGCGCTGCTCCAGCGCGGCGTGGTGGTGGTGGCGACCTCGAACTGGGCGCCGGACGACCTTTATAAGGACGGGCTGCAACGCGAGCGGTTCCTGCCGTTCATCGACATGCTGAAGCACCGGCTGGACGTGCTGCACCTCGAGGGCGCGCGCGATTTCCGCCTGGCGCGCCTGAGGACCATGGAGGTCTATCACCACCCCCTGGATGAGGAGGCGGACAAGGCGCTGGACCGCGCCTTCGCCGCGCTGACCGACAACGCCAGGGGCGAGGAGCTGAGCGTGCCGATCCTGGGCGGGCGCAGCCTGACGCTGAAACGGACGGCCCTCGGCGTGGCGCGCGCCGGCTTCGCCGAGCTGTGCCAGCGCCCGCTCGGCGCGGCCGACTATCTCGCGCTCGCCGAAAGCTTTCACACGCTGATCCTGGCCGGCGTGCCGCAACTGGGGCCCGAGCGGCACAACGAAGCGCGGCGCTTCATGACGCTGGTCGACGCGCTCTACGAGCACCGGGTGAACCTGGTGCTCTCGGCCGAGCGGCCGCCGCATGCGCTCTATCCCCAGGGACAGGGGGCGTTCGAGTTCCAGCGCACCATAAGCAGGCTGATCGAGATGCGCTCGGCGGAATATATCGCCGCCCCGCATCGTCCATGACGAGGATGGGCTCACGCAGACTTGCGTCGCCCATCCGGCCGGGGACCGTCTATGGTGGTCGCTCGCCGCAATTCCGGAACCACGGGGAGGGTCGAACCATCATGCCCGGCGATATTCGCAATCCCGCCGCCACAACCGCCGATTTCCGCGCCGACCATCGAAGCCTGGTGCCCGACGCGCCGCTCAGCCGCCGCGGCTTCGTCGTCACCTCGCTCGCCACCGGCTTCGCCGCCGCCGCCATGCCGGTCTCGGCGCAGACCATGATCAAGACCGACGCCGCCGGCCTGGACGCCAAGGAAGTGACCATCCCGGTCGCCGACGGAAAGATTCCCGCCTACCGCGCCCGGCCCGCCAAACCCGGCAAGTACCCCACCGTGCTGGTGGTGCAGGAGATTTTCGGGGTGCACGAGCACATCAAGGACGTGTGCCGGCGCTTCGCCAAGGCCGGCTTCTACGCCATCGCGCCCGAGCTGTACGCGCGCCAGGGCGACGCGTCGAAGATCAGCGACATTCCCACGCTGCAGCGTGAAATCGTCGCCAAGGTGGCGGACAAGCAGGTGATGGGCGACCTGGACGCCGCCGTGGCGATCGCCGCGAAAAGCGGCTACGCCGACACCAGCAAGCTCGGCATCACCGGCTTCTGCTGGGGCGGGCGCATCGTGTGGCTCTATGCCGCGCACAATCCGAAGCTTAGGGCCGGCGTCGCCTGGTACGGGCGCGTGATCGGCCAGCCCTCCGACAACACGCCCAAGCATCCGCT
This sequence comes from Rhodospirillales bacterium, assembly GCA_052387895.1. Lineage (GTDB taxonomy): Bacteria > Pseudomonadota > Alphaproteobacteria > JAEULC01 > JAEULC01 > JAEULC01. Next base: position 2,526 of record JBQTIS010000369.1, read on the forward strand.
TGATCTGGCGGCGGAAATGAAGGCGCCCGTGCTGGGCCTTTACGGCGGCGCCGACGCGGGAATTCCGAACGACACGGTCGAAATGATGAAGGACGCCCTGAAGAAGGCGAACAAGAAGGCCGAGATCGTTCTGTATCCCGACACGCCGCACGGCTTCCACGCGGACTACCGGCCGAGCTATCGCAAGCAGCAGGCCGAGGACGGCTGGAAGCGCCTGCTGGCGTGGTTCAAGGCGAACGGCGCGGCGTAAGCGGCCGCGGCGGCGCGATCGGCGCCCGGACAAGCGGACGGCCCGCCCGAAAAGGCGGGCCGTTCCGACTTTACCGTCGGTTTACCTTCCCCCGGCGGTCCGCCGCGCGATTGACGGCCCGGCGTCGCTTGGCTATAACCCGCGCCGCTTCAAAGGGATCGAGGATTTTTTCAAAATGGCCACTCACGTTTCGGCCGCCAAGCGCGCCCGCCAGACCCTGCGCCGCACCGCCGTCAACCGAAGGCGAAGGTCGCGCGTCCAGACCTTCATCGGCAACGTGGACACCGCGATCAGGAGCGGCGACAAGAAGGCCGCCGCGGCGGCGCTGCGCCTGGCGCAGCCCGAATTGCTCCGCGCCGCGGACAAGGGCGTGATGCACCGGAACGCCGCGGCGCGCAAGCTGTCGCGTCTCAGCGCCCGCGTCAAAGCGATCTGAAGCAAATAGATTTTTTCGTTCGCGCGCCGCGCCTTGCGCGGCGTTTTTTTTCGATCATGCGCGGCGAGTGGTGCCCCGGCCACAGCCGCCGGAAAAAAAGCCGACTTGCGTCTTGACGCATGTTGCATCTTTCGCGCACGCAGGTTTAGAGTTTGACGCAAGCCCGGTATGGCGGTCGGGTCGCCGCCGCATCGGGCAAGCAGAACGCAAATAATCGACGAGATTGCGAAGCACAGATCGTTTCCGGCCTCATCGCCGCAAGAACTTGGGATCGGAACGGACTGATACTCGAAGTCGTCGTCGGGCAACGGCGAGAAGTTATTCGCCAGTTGGCTGGGGGACATTAGATGTCGGCATTTTCACTACCGGTCTCGCGTCCTTCCCGATTTCTCCGCCGGCGGCGTTTGCGAAGCAACTGAACAAGTAGCGGTCGTGGCGCGCCGCGGCCGGCCCCGAGGTTGATGGGACCGGATCGCGGCGGGGCGGCGTTGCTGTTGCCCAAGGGTCGGGGGCGGGGTCGGAACAAGAATATGTCCAAGGAAGCGGTAGCAGCGTGTTGGGCGCGGATTCGCGGGCGGTTGCGCGGCGAATTCGGCGATGCCGCCTACCGCAACTGGTTGCGGGCGCTGACCCTGGTCGAGCTGCGCGACGGCATGGTGCGCATCGCCGCCCCCACCCGCTTCAAGCGCGACTGGATCGACAACCATTTCGGCGAGCCCTTGCGCAAGATGTGGCAGGCCGAGGACCCGAACGTCAGGCGGGTCGAGATCATCGTGATGCCCGAGCGCGCGGGCCATCCCCAGAGCGACGCCGAGGAGGGCGCCGACGCCGACGCGCCCGAGGCGCCGGAGCAGGCGGCCGCCGCGCCGGTCCTGGCCGCCCCGCGCCGCCTCGGCAGCCCGGTCGGCGCGCCGCTGTCCGCCCCGGCCGAGGGCGAAGTCGCCGAGCGGCAGGACGAATTCTCGGCGCGGCTCGACCCGCGCTTCACCTTCGAGAATTTCGTGGTCGGCAAGCCCAACGAGCTGGCCTACGCCGCCGCGCGCCAGGTGGCCGAGGCCAACACCGTGCGCTTCAACCCGCTGTTCCTCTACGGCGGGGTGGGGCTCGGCAAGACCCACCTGATGCACGCGATCGCCTGGCACATCCGCAAGCGCCAGCCCAACCGCAAGGTCGTCTACCTGTCGGCCGAGCGGTTCATGTACGAGTTCATCCGGGCGCTCAGGATCAAGGAGACCGTCGCGTTCAAGGAGCGGTTCCGCTCAATCGACGTGCTGATGGTCGACGACGTGCAGTTCTTCAGCGGCAAGGACTCGACCCAGGAGGAGTTCTTCCACACCTTCAACGCGCTGATCGACCAGAACAGCCAGGTGGTGATCTCGGCCGACAAGTCGCCCAACGACCTGACGGTCGAGGATCGCGTCAAGTCGCGCCTGGCCTGGGGCCTGGTGGCCGACATCCATCCCACGACCTACGAGCTGAGGCTCGGCATCCTGCAGTCCAAGGCCGAGCAGGCCCAGGCCAAGGTGCCGCCCAACGTGCTGGAGTTCCTGGCCCACCGCATCGCCTCCAACGTGCGCGAGCTGGAAGGGGCGCTGACCCGGCTTTTGGCGCACGCCGATTTCATCGGCCGGCCGATCACGCTCGACAGCGCGCAGGAGGTCTTGAAGGACCTGCTGCGGGCCAACAACCGCCAGGTCACGATCGAGGAAATCCAGAAGCGCGTGGCCGAGCACTACAACATCAAGTTCGGCGACATGCACTCGCCGCGCCGGGCCCGCGCCGTCGCCCGGCCGCGCCAGGTCGCCATGTACCTGGCCAAGGCCTTGACCTCGCGCTCGCTGCCCGAGATCGGGCGCAAGTTCGGCGGCCGCGACCACACCACGGTGATGCACGCCGTGCGCAAGGTCGAGGAGCTGCGCGCCACCGATCCCAACTTCAACGAGGACGTCGAGCTTCTGCGCCGGATGATCGAGGGCTGAAGCCCGCCTCCCGGCGGCGGCAACGGCCGCCCCCTTTTTCCGCCCGAGTCGCCGCCCGAGTCGCCGCTCGATTCCCGGCCGATTTCCCGGCTGGTTTTGGGCGGTTTTTCCACGCCACCCGGCCCGCCGCTGCGGGCGAATCAGGCGTTGAATCGGCCGATCTGTGCTATACTGTTTTCCCGTTCGAGGATGGCGGCGGCTATTGTCCGCCGGCCCTCGCGGCGGGGCCGGCCCTGGGCCGGCAATTCACGTAAAAGTTGCTGGATCGCCAGTCCCGCCCGTCGGTGACACGGACAAGAAGCTCAACATCGAGAGAGCCGCCCTGCTCAAGGCGCTGGCCCACGCGCAGAGCGTGGTGGAACGCCGCAACACCATCCCGAGTCTCTCCAACGTGCTGCTCGAGGCCGCCCCCGGCGGCCTGGCGCTGACCGCCACCGACATGGACCTGGCGATCGCCGAGCAGGCGCCGGCCGAGGTCGCCATGCCCGGGGCCACTACGGTGTCGGTGCACACGCTCTACGACATCGTGCGCAAATTGCCCGATGGCGCCCAGGTCGAGATCGCGACCGGCGACAGCGAGGGCGGCGACGCCGGCCAGTTGTCCCTGCGCGGCGGCAGGTCGCGCTTCCGCCTGCCGACCCTGCCGCGCGACGATTTCCCGATGCTCGGCGACAACGCGGAATTGCCGCACGGCTTCAGCCTGGCGGCGAGCGAGATGAAGGCCTTGATCGACCGCACGCGCTTCGCCATCTCGACCGAGGAGACGCGCTACTACCTGAACGGCATCTACCTGCACGCCGCCAAGGACGGCGACGGCACGTTGCGCGCCGTGGCGACCGACGGGCACCGCCTGGCCAGGGCCGAAACCGCGCTGCCCTCGGGCGCCGCCGGCATGCCGGGCGTGATCGTGCCGCGCAAGACGGTGACCGAGCTCTACAAGCTGGTGCAGGACGCGACCGACGCGGTCGCCGTCAACCTTTCGGACACCAAGATCCGCTTCGCGCTCGACAGCGTGGTGCTGACCTCGAAACTGATCGACGGCACCTTCCCGGACTACGAGCGGGTGATCCCGGCCAACAACGACAAGACAATGGAAGTCGACAGCCGAGAATTCGCCGCCGCCGTCGACCGCTGCCAGACCATCGCCGCGGAGAAATCGCGCGCGGTCAAGCTGAGCCTGAAGAAGAACAGCCTGACGGTCTCGGCCTCGAGCCCCGAGAACGGCACGGCCAGCGAGGAGTTGGAGGTCGATTACAAGGGCGGGGCGATCGAGATCGGCTTCAACGCCAAGTACCTGCTGGACATCGCCCAGCAGGTGACCGGCGGCAAGGCGCGTTTCGCGCTGGCCGACGCCGCGTCGCCGACCATCATCCGCGACGCCGACGACGATGCCGCGCTCTACGTGCTGATGCCGATGCGCGTGTGATCCCGGCCGTCGCCACCCAGCATCCCCCGGCATCCAGCGCCTCGGTCGATCCTCCGGCGGCGCCGGCGTTGGCGGTGCTGCGCCTAGCGGTCAGCGAGTTCCGCTGCTACGCGCGGGCGGAGATCGAGACCGGCGGGCACGGCGTGGTGCTGACCGGTCCGAACGGCGCCGGCAAGACCAACCTGCTGGAGGCGGTGTCGTTCCTGGCGCCCGGGCGGGGCTTGCGCCGCGCCGGCCTGGCCGAGGTCGAACGCCGCGGCTCGGCCACGCGGTGGGCCGTGTCGGCGAGCCTATCCGGGCCCGCCGGGCCGGTCGCGATCGGCACGGGCCGCGACCCCGACGCGGGCGAGGACGGCGAGCGCCGCGTGGTGCGCATCGATGGCCAGGCGCAGCGCGGGCCGGCCGTGCTGGGCGAGCATGTGGCGCTGAGCTGGCTGACGCCGGCGATGGACCGGCTGTTCGCCGACGGATCGGGCGCCAGGCGCCGTTTCGTGGACCGGCTGGCCCTGGGCTTCGATCCGGGCCATGCGCGGCGCGTGGCGGCCTACGAGCAGGCGATGCGCGAGCGCGCGCGCCTGCTGGAGGCGGGCAACGCCGACCCGGCCTGGCTTGGCGCGCTGGAGCAGACCATGGCCGGCGAGGGCGTCGCCGTGGCCGCGGTCCGCAAGCTGCTGGTGGCCCGCCTGGCGGTCGCCGCGGCGGCGGCGGACGGCCCCTTCCCGGCCCCGGACCTGGCCATGACCGGCGAGCTGGCGGCCTGGCTGGAGGCAATGCCGGCGCTCGAGGCGGAAGAGAAGCTGGTGGCGGGCCTGGCCCAGTCGCGCCGGCGCGACGCCGAGGCGGGGC